>CAVCFM010000030.1:0-4663 GCA_963601305.1 bacterium
ATTATATTCCTGCTGCGGTTCTCCGTAGCTGCCTGGGTATTCGTTGTTCTCGTTCTCCATCCTCTGTCTCCTAAATATCTTACATCGTTTTCGTGTCACTTTAGTATAGCAGAGAGCGCCGGTTATCTCAAGTGCTTCGTTTCCGTTCCCCTACACTTTTTTCACGATTAAAATGGTCTCGCCGGGTGCCGGTCTGTCGTCTTTCCACTGATTGGTCGCCATAATATCCCGGATGGTCGTATGATTTTCCTTCGCGATCTTCCACAGATCGGCATCTGCACCTGCTATGTACCCCACAAGTCCCGGGCTGTTCTGCAATTTTTCCATGTCAAGCGCATCCTCGTTTAACTCCTCGATATTGGACACCATCTGTTCTAAAAATGCCAGCAGATCCAGATGAATGACCGCTTTTATCTCGATGTGTTCCTGATCTAACATCACCGCGGAGAGCTGCTCTATTCCGCACTCTAACTCCATACCGAGGGGCTGCTGCATATCCGGTATCTCGATCAGCTGTGAAAACGGATAAAATTCCCTTACGGTGCCAACCGGCATATTGTCGTCCGTGGTGATATAGAGAAGTTCCACCATTACCGTTCCCTCTGCAAGCACCCCGTTTTCCACCTTTTCCTTCTTCTCCAGGCTGACCTTTCCCTCACAGGCACAGATCTGCAAAATTTTTTCCTGGCTCTCCGCCAGCTCCATCTGCTCGGTAATGCGGCTCTTGGCATAATTTTTTACCAAAAGTTTCTCAACCATGCGCTCCCTGCGCACCGGTGTCACTGTGCGATTCAATGAGTAGATATCCCCCAGCAGATTGACCTCCTGCTCCTGCCACACACGGATGTCCATATCAAGCGCCAGTTCCATTACCAGAATACGCTCCTCGCCGTCATAATCTGGCTTTACCTCCAGCTCCATCATCACCGGATTTAGTTTCACTTTGTATACACTGTTTTCCCCATCCGCGGTGCAGTCCACACCGCACGCCAGCGGCACCGTCGTCTCATACCACTGCAGCCGGCTGCTTTCTTCCTCCTCACTATAGAGCACCGATAACAGGACCTCGCCACCGACCATAGCTCTGCCGTCTTTTAAACTGCATTCCACATTGCGCAGTTCCATGCTGCGCCATAGTATTTCGCGCACATTCGGCTTGCTTGAGGGAAGTATCACCTCGCTTTTTTGCCTGCCGATATCATGCACGGTCGAAATCAGCGATAATGCCTCCCACCGCTCGGTTTTCTGCTCATACTCATCTGTGTCCTCCATGCTTGTGGTCAGCATCTCATCCACTTCCTCCAGTACCGTCACCCTCAGTGCCACCACCGCACGCACATTCAGTTTGCGGGAGTGGATCACACCGATGGTAAGATCCTCTATCTCGCCGCCAACCTGTACTTTTTCGTATTCCTGCAATCCCTCCACATTAATTTTTTCCTGGAACGGGATCTCTCCCCTAAGGCAGCTGATCTTACCCTCGCTCTGCTCACTCCGGTACAAAATCCGGAATATCAGACTGCCTTTCACCCAGGCTGCACCAGCACCTGCCGTCACTTCATCAAAACGTAGTTCTCCCTTTTCCTTGAGCACCTTGACAATATCCGGCCGGTAATCCGGCACATTGTAATCATCGTCTAAAGTAATCTGACTGACCGCCGACACTTTTTCCTGTCGTCTATGTATCTTTACTTTTCTAAGTTCCAAAAAATCCCCCACATTCGAATCTTTAGATAATCTTATTCGAACGTGGAGGATTTTATGCCTGTAAATAAACCCCTTATTCTGTTAGCATAATTTCATGCGAATGTCCCTTGTGATAATGTCTGAATAACTGAAAGATAACAGCTGAGGCGGATTCTCTTCCTGCTCATCATTTACCAATACTGTGAATACACTCGGATAAGCCTTCTGAAGCACACCCTCCTGGATGTCAATCTTATTGCGTCCCCTGTCAAGCTGGATAAGTACTTTTCTTCCACACTGCTGATGTACGGAAGCCCGAACTTTACTGATGTCTGCCTGTTGCATATAATCTACCTCCTAGTCAATTCCCCCGTATTCCCCCGAATACAATCCTGCTTTAGTTTAGCACAGTATTGAATTTTTGTCAAACAAAAGTGTCTTATTCATAAAATATTAAGAATATTCACTCAAAAACCACCGGCTCCTCCTGCGCTGCAGCTTTGATCACCACATACGGAAAACTCGGGCTCTTGCTGACACTTTCTCCCTTCCTCGGTCCCACCAGTTCCGTGTCAAACACCACCGAATTCGATGTGAGATAACATTCATTGATCCGAATACTGTAACCGCCGGTCTCCTGTTCTCCGTACCCGCGGACTATGTAAAGCGCACCATCCTCCTCAAACGTCACTTTAAAATCTGCCGCCTTTTTCTCCTCTATCATGGAAAGCAGTTCCTCTGGCACGTCTGCTTCCTCCACGATGACATACTCCAGGTCCGACAGCTTTGTGCCATTGCTGGTAGTCGTACTGCACCCTCCCAGCATGGCACCCACCACAAACACCGTCAATACCAGCCCCAGCACACAAAGCTCATACACGCCGGGCGGTAATTTACCATTTTCATTTCCTTTGTCCACCTTTGCCCCCATTTATGCTTTTATTATATTCTATGCACCGCTGCTTCATTTTATGACAGAAAAAGAGCATACTGCATGCATTTTTTGCGGTTGTTTTTCCGCTGCTTTCCTTATATAATAAATCTATCAGTGGACTTATGATCCACAACAATATGACAAGGGCTATGCCCTGAAAGGATTTTTCTATGTTACGAGCTATACTCGCTTTATTATTTGCTATTTTATATCTGATCATTGGAATTCCGGTCCTCGCAGTGGAATGGATTATCGGGAAGTTTAACCGGCAGGCCGCCGACATCAGCCAGCTGCGCATGGTGCAGTGGGCATTTAAGGTCATCCTGTTTATCTGTGGCACGAAAGTCACCGTCATCGGCGAGGAACATGTGCCAACGGACACCCCGGGGCTCTACATCGGCAACCACCGCAGCTATTTTGATATCATCATCACTTACGCGCGCTGTCCGCGTCTCACCGGCTATATTGCCAAGGATAATATGGAAAAAGTTCCTCTCCTGCGCGTCTGGATGCGCCGCCTGCACTGTCTGTTCATTAACCGCGAGAATGTCAAGGAAGCGTTAAAAACCATCCTCGCCGGCATCGACAACATCAAAAACGGCATTTCCATGTGCATCTTCCCGGAGGGCACAAGAAATAAGAGTGACGAACAGATGCTTCCTTTCAAAGAGGGAAGTTTTAAGATGGCAGAGAAGACCGGCTGCCCGATCATCCCGATGGCGATTACCAATTCCGCCGAGATTTTAGAGAATCATTTTCCAAGGGTAAAACCGGTTCATGTGATTGTGGAATATGGCGCTCCGATCTATCCGAACGAGCTGGATAAGGAGACGAAGAAAAAACTTGGCGCATACTGCCAGAATGTCATCAAAGAAATGTTAGATAAAAATGAGGCTATGGTCTAAACCATAGCCTTTACGATATCCGTAAATCCCATAAAATGGGATGCCTTTACAAGGATCGTATCTCCGGTCTTCCGGTAGTTCTTAAGACTTTCGATCAATTCCTCTTTATTTGTAAAATAGAATACCTCGGTATCCGGGGATTTTTCACGGACTGCCTTCGCGATTTCCTCGGACAGGGTACCGGTACAAAACAGCGCATCAATGTGCTTTCCTGCAAAATGTGCACCAACCATGGCATGAAGTGCGCGCTCATCGGCGCCCAGTTCTCCCATGTCACCGAGCACTGCGATCTTCCGTCCCGGCGCATGCGACAGCACGTCGACAGACGCTTTCATCGATACCGGATTGGCATTATAGCAGTCATCAATCACTGTAATACCATCCTTGTGGATCAGATTGCTGCGCCCACCGATGGTCTCTACCGCCTCAATGCCGTGTTTGATCTCTGCGGTAGAAAGCCCTAACTGTCTCGCCACACAGGTCGCTGCCAGCGCATTGTATACATTATGCTCACCCGCGATCGGGATTGTCACATCAAAGGCTTCCCCGCCCACATGGATTTCGCAGCGGGTGCCCTCTAAGCCAACTGCTTCCACATCGGTTGCATACACCTGCTTTTCTGCCAGTGTCTGCAAGCCATTTTCTGTCTCACACTGCTTCGGCTCCCTGTCAATGCCGTAGAACACTGCCGGTCTGCCGTTTACTTCCCGCTTCGTGGAAAGTTTATCATCGTCACCGTTTAACACGGCGATCCCATCCGGCATCAGATGTGCAAAGCTCTCAGTCTTCGCCTTAAGGATGCCGTCTCTGGTAATCAGATTCTCCAGATGGCAAAGCCCGATGTTGGTGATAACGCAGATATCCGGCTGCGCCATGTCCGCCAGGCGGTCCATCTCGCCGAATTCGGAAATTCCCATCTCAAGCACTGCCACCTGATGCTGCTCCCTGATTTTAAAAATCGTCAGCGGCAGCCCGATCTCGTTATTGAGGTTCCCCTCTGTCTTAAGCACGTTGTACTTCTGTGCAAGAACAGAGGCGATCATCTCCTTCGTGCTGGTCTTACCCACACTTCCGGTGATTCCCACCACCTTGATGTCTAAGGACTCCCGGTAAAACTTCGCAATCTGCTTCATCGCCG
>CAVCFM010000030.1:4673-5060 GCA_963601305.1 bacterium
TTTTACCAGAATGTACGATCCTGCCGCATCCATAAGCTCGCGCTCGCTGAGCACCGCCAATGCGCCTTTTTCAAATACTGCCGGAATAAAATCATGACCGTCCACCTTTGCGCCCTTGATCGGGATAAACAAAAAATCCTGTTCCACAAGGCGGCTGTCAATCACGGCTCCTTTGATTTCTTTTTGTCTCAGATCATCACTGCCCACATAGGTTCCCCCACAAGCGGCAGCGATATTTGCCAAGGTCATATTTTTCATATTAATCCTCATATTTTCGCAATGAAATCTCGATTATTTTCTCGCAGAGCTGATTGAAGTTCATGCCGATCACCTGTGCCTCCTGCGGAAGCAGACTCGTCGGTGTCATGCCTGGAAGTGTGTTTGCCT
>CAVCFM010000031.1:0-3159 GCA_963601305.1 bacterium
ACCAGTGCGGCTCCCAGCACCGGTGTCGTATAGTGCCAGAAATCTTTGGACAGCGTCTTATTCGCCGGGGAGAGCATTTTTTTCCAGATCACCTGCACACGCTCCGGTCGCTTCGTCTCAATGTAACTCCAGATGAGCTCCACCAGACGGGCAGTGACCGTTGCATAGGCAGCGCCGCGGATCCCTAATGCCGGAGCGCCGCAGAGTCCATAGATTAAAATGGCATTGCAGATAATATTAATCACAACGGCTGTGGAACTGATCCTGGAACTGATATTGGCATGTCCGGTATTTTTTAATAAGATCAGATAAATCTGCGAAATTCCGCACAGCAGGTAAGAGAGCGATACGGCTCTTAAATACATTGAACCACTCTCGATCAGTGCCGCATCGCTGGTAAAAATGCGCATCAGCAGTTCCGGTGCCACCGCTGCAAGCACACTGAATGTACCGGAAAAAATCAGGTTCGTGCGCAGCGCGATCGGGATAACCTCCTCAATCGAGGCGGCGTCCTGTTTGCCCCAGTACTGCGCCGCCATGATTCCGGAACCGGCGGAGATACCGCTGATAAACAGATTTAACACAAACTGTATCTGCCCGGCAAGCGATACCGCAGACAGCGATGTCTGGCTGACTGCCCCCAGCATGATCGCATCCGTGGCGCTGACTAACGCCAGCATAAACTGCTGGATCGTGATCGGCAGCACAAGTAATTTCAACTTCTGATAAAATTCATCCTGGAAATTTATTTTTTTCAACATCTTCTTTCTTCCATCCTTTTAGTATCTCTGTTTTTAATCACAGTTACTTGTGATTATAACATGATTCTACCAAAAAGGACTATGCCTTTTGGCACAGTCCTGCAAAAATTTATTGATTCTGTTTTACTTCACGCGAAAGCGTATCATTAGGATTTGCTCAATTCCACAATCCTGCCGTTTCTCGCATTTACCCTGTGGGATATGGATATCACGGTCCGGTTCTCGGAGACTCTCTTTAACGCCTGCAAAACCTCTTTCTCTGTCTGTGCATCCAGATTTGCCGTAATCTCATCCAGAAGAAGAAGTTTCGGCTTTGCCACGGCTGCGCGCGCAATGGACAGTAACTGCCACTGTCCCTGTGAAAAGATTGCCGGTGAGCACACGGTATCATACCCTTTCTCAAGGCGCATGATGGCATCGTCCAGTCCTGCCATCCTTGCCGCCGCCCGGACGTCCTCCATGCTTATGGAGGTATCATACAGCGTAATCTGGTCCTTCACGGTTCCGGGAACCATGTGGAACGACTGCTCCACATAACCGAAAAGCCTGCGCTTTTCCTTTTCCGGAATTGTTCCGGCATCCGCTCCCTGTATCCGGACACTGCCGCTCTCCGGTTCATAAAGCCCCAAAAGCAGCTTAAAGATCGTGCTTTTTCCTGCGCCTGTCCGCCCGGTAAGCGTGACCTGCTCGCCCTCTTTTACCTGAAAACTCAAATCTTTTAATACCGTCTGCTCCCCGTATGCAAACGTCACATCGGAAAACTCCACAAACGGGCGCTCCTCCCCGGATGCTCTTTTTTCTTCCTGCTTAGGTGGAAGTTCCTCCAACTCAAAAAATTCATTGATCCGGTGCACACCGGCGATGGCTGACTGTATCGTCTGGATCTCCATTCCGAGACTTTCCACCGGTGAAAATATCTGTGAAATATAGTTCATGACAGCAACTGCGGTACCCGCTGACATTCCAAACAGATTTAACACCGCTGCATTTCCAGAAGCCGAAAACAGCATCACGACTGCCACAACCACCGCATTTAATATGAGGATGACCGGGGAATAAATCGCATCATAGAAGTTCGTCCGCTCCACCGCCCGGTAGCTCTCCCCGATATACTCATCGTAGCGCTCCGCCATATACCGCTCTTTGCCGAGGGTTCGGATCGTTCGGATATTATGTAGTGTCTGCGGCACATGTCCCGACGCACGGCTCACCGCCATACGGTTTTCTATCTGGGCTGCCAGCATGTTTTTCTGCACGGTGCGCGTAAACCAGAACAAAAACGGCAGCAACACCACAAGCACGATTGCAAGTCCTCTGTTCCGGAACCAGCTGACCGCAAGGATGCTCACGATCTTACATGCATCCGCAAACATACTGATGATTCCTGACGTAAACAGATTTTCTACCGTATCCACATCCCCGACGAACCTGGAGACAACCGCTCCCGGCTCCTGGTGGGTCAGCGCATCTGCGGTCAGACGGATATATTTTCCCATCAGACTGTCCCTTAGGGCATGGGTAATTTTTTGTCCAAACACGATCAATAGCCCTTCCCGCAGGCTCTCGAGTCCTCCGGTAAGCAGCGTAAATCCAAAATACAGCGCGATCATGGAAAACGGCACCATGTCTCCTGCCGTCATCGTGTCTATGATCGTTCCCAGGATCAGCGGTGGGAGCAAAGCCGCTATGATCGCGCCGACAACGGCACATACAATTCCGGCTGATAGCCATTTTTGTCTTTTTATCGTCTGTGCGATGACACTTCCTACTTTTTTATTCTGACTCATTATGCCCCCTCCTTTCCTGCCTGCGCCTCTGTGGTCAGTGCCTCTGGCTCTGTTTTTGCGGTCTGCACTTTTCCTGTCTGCTCCTCTGACTCTGCACTCTTGGTCTGTGCCTCTTTCGGTTCTACATTCGTTATCTGCGCCTCATAGAGCTTCGCGTATTCTGCGTATTCACTCTTGATTGTCTCGTGTGTGCCGACTGCTGCGTGTCCCTGATCCATCCAGATTACCTGATCCATCTCCGGGAACAGATACAGCCGGTGCGATATGATGATCACAATGCATTCCGCCGCCATCTCTTTTAAATTCGCAAAGACTGCTTTTTCTGTATTCTGGTCCAGTGCCGAAAACGGGTCATCTAAGATCAGTATCGGCCGCTTATGGCACAACGTTCTCGCCAGCGCCAGCCGCTGCGCCTGTCCGCCCGAAAGCCGGACTCCGCCGCTGCCGACAACCGTATCAATTCCCTGTTCCATCGCGGCGACCTCCTCATCGAAGCACACCGCTTTCAGATACGTCCACGCATCCTCATTCTCGCCCATCAGAACATTGTTTTGGACGCTGTCGTCAAATAATTCCGGGTCATGCCCCAGATAACCGACAATTCCAGTCTG
>CAVCFM010000032.1:0-3811 GCA_963601305.1 bacterium
AAACAGGCAGAATGGGCAGAATATCGTGCACAGGTAACGGACTGGGAAGTAGAGAATTATTTATACAAGATCTGACAGCGATGGAATAAAGGGGATTTGATGTGACCAATATAATTGTTGCATTTCCAAAGCCGGATAATGCCAGAAATATCAAAAAGATATTGTTGCAGAACGGATTTCATGTGGATGCGGTCTGCAACACCGGAGCACAGGCATTGCAGTCTGCCAATGAGCTCGGTGGCGGCATTATTGTGTGCGGTTATCGTTTTGTGGATATGATGTATACCGAACTGCATGAATATTTACCGGCTCAGTTTGAAATGCTCCTCGTGGCGTCACCTTCCAACTGCCAGGGGCGGGATGTGAAGAACATCGTCTGTCTGTCGACACCGCTTCGGGTCAATGAATTGCTGCAGACTGTGGAGATGATGGATTACACCATCACGCGCCGCAAAAAGAAAGCAAAACAGGCACCGAAGGAGCGCACGGAAGAGGAAAAAGCATTGATAAGCGAGGCGAAGGCGCTTCTGATGGAGCGAAACAATCTGTCGGAGGAAGAGGCGCACCGCTATATGCAAAAGCGGAGTATGGATAATGGAACCGGGCTGATAGAAACTGCCCAGATGATTTTAAGTTTGTTGAGATAAGCTTTTTCCCACTTGCCGGGAAAAGGTAGAGAGCGTACGGGGACGCAGGTCATTGACTTGCGTTCCTCTTTTTTATAAAGACAACAAAGAAATTCAAACAAAATTAAAGTAATTTAAAAATAACTAAAGAGAATGATTGAAATAAACGGATAAGTTTGTTATAGTAGGCTTACAAGACAATGTACAAGGGGTAAGGAGAAGAACAATGAATAAAAAAGGAAAAATTATCCTGGCAGCCGTGGCAGGGGTGGCGGCTGTTGCAGCAGTGGGAGCTATGGTCATTCTCAATTTTGACAAGCTGTTCGAGGAGAAGATTGACAGCGATTTTACCGTAAGCTATGATGGAATCGAGACTGGGTCCGTCGATGCGGGAGTCAGTGTGCATGATCCATCTATTTTGGAGGCGGACGGAACATATTACATTTTCGGGTCGCACATGGCGGCGGCATCGTCTACGGATCTACGGAACTGGAGTTACATAGGCAACGGATATACATCCGCAAATCCGCTCTTTGACAATCTTTTTACGACGGAGGAAGTATTTGCCTATTCCGGGAGCGCCAACAGTGTGATCCCGACGGACGACGGCACAAAGCATGTGTGGGCGCCGGATGTGATCTACAATCAGGCAAAGGGACTTTATTACATGTATTTTTGTACCTCCTCCACGTGGAATGCGTCGAATCTGTGCTATGCGACCTCGGAGACGCCGGAGGGACCATATACATGGAAAGGGGCATTGATCTATTCGGGATTTACATCCGAGACCATCGGGGCGACGGATGTGCTTGACTATGTGACAGAGGATTATGCGCTTGAGAATTATATGACACTGGGGGATGAATATAATTATGAGTCCTATCCCAATGCCATTGATCCCACCGTGTTTTATGATGAGGATGGCAGAATGTGGATGGTGTATGGCTCCTGGTCGGGAGGTATTTTCCTGCTGGAAATTGATGAATCCACCGGAGAGGTCATTCATCCGGAGGCTGACCCTGAGAACAATGTGGATGCCTATTTCGGAAAACGCCTGCTTGGAGGCGGACACAAATCAATTGAGGGACCCTACATTATGTATGATGAACAGAGCGGATATTATTATCTGTTTGTCTCCTATGGCTCGCTTGTCAGTGATGGCGGGTATCAGATCCGTGTATTCCGGTCAGAGACTGTCGATGGGGAATATGTGGATATGAACGGACAGTATCCGACGGCGGGATTGAACCATTCGTATTATGGGTTAAAATTGTCCGGAAATTATTATCTGCCGAGTCTTACGCAGGCATACATGGCGACGGGACATAATTCTGCCTTTGTCGATGAGGATGGCAAAATGTATATTGTATATCATACCAGATTCGATGACGGGCAGGAATATCATGAGCCGCGTGTGCATCAGTTTTTCTTAAATGAAGAGGGATGGCCCTGCATGCTTGCATATGCCACAGACGGGGAGACGATTTCTGATGAAGGTTATGAGAAGGATGAGATCGTCGGTGAGTATTATATGATCGATCAGGGCATGGGGATTGACGCAGAGATTGCAGAGCCGGTGAAGATAATCCTTTCGGCACGGGGCAATGTATATGGGGATGGAATAACCGGAACATGGAAGACAGAGGATGGAACCTATTATGTGCATATTACCATGAATGAAGTGGAGTACAGTGGTGTGTTCTGCGAGATGAATGATGAGGCGGGAACACCGGTAATGACTTTTTCTGCGGTTGGTGCAAATGAGAGTATCTGGGGTGTGAAATATTTTGAATAAGACAAAAGATCATAAAAAAGAACTGGTGGCAGATATTGTAAAGGAAATCCTGCAATGGATCGCGGTGACAGCAGTGGCATTCCTGTGGTGGATGTTTGTGCTGCTGCTGATCTCACTGTTTTTGCTCAATATCTGGCACACCAGTTTTGAATCAATTTTAAGATACGGAATTGGATTTACGACAATCACAGCGGTTGTGTATGCAGGGATATTAATTCACAGGCGGCTGCACGGGTAACAGATATCTGTTACCCGGCAGTGATCCGCAGGATGGTTACGGAATAGCCCAGAGCCACATAGCAGAAAGTTTCGCCGATGGGGAGACTGCTTTCATGAGGTATCAGGTTTTCCGGATCATCAAATGAATTTTTTGCATTTGCTGTATCACCGGATAGAACCGTGACGATTGCTGTGTCATTGTACTTTGCAGCATCAAAATGTTCTAAAACAGTGTTGATGCTTACCTCCTCTGGGGAGGTGTTGACAAATTTTAAAATCAAATCGCCGTTTTCGTCGATGCTGGCGGTCTCATAAACGGCTTCTGCAGTTTCAGATCCGGGATCTTCGGATGGAGTGGCACCGGCGGTACTGCCAATCTCCAGTGAAGATGAGAGGATCGTGTTTCCCACATTATTTGAAAATAGCTTCTGTACATAATAGTTGACGGTTCCGTAGATGGAATCGTTGGAGAAATATATCATATCCGGATTCCACTGATTGACCTTGCTGTTTCCGAACAGTGGGGCGTAGCATGCCATCTGTACAATGTCACTGTTGCGCTCAAGCCCTGTCATATATGCAGCTTCGGCGAGAGCAGCCTCCAGGGTGTTGGACTTTGCAGCATATTCACCGAGGAACACGTTTGCCTGTGTGGTGCGGTCATAGGCATCATACCGCGTGGTGTTGGCAAGAAACCAGTCTGGTGACTCGTAATAATGTTCATCGACGAGAGCTGTAACAGAGTCCGGGCAATCGGTAAGATAATCCCAGCCCTCGGTGCTGCCGGAGGCAGTTCCGTTTGCCACGATTAACTCGATATCGCCGTAGAGTGTGGGATTTTCCTGGGCAGCAGCTTCAAAGGCTTCCACAAATTTCTCGTAATGTGCGAAGTATTCACTTTGCCACTGTTCATTTCCGATGGCAATATATTTTAGCGGAAACGGGTCGGTGTGCCCCATGGCAACGCGCACAGCACCCCAGTAGGTGCTTTCATCCCCGCGGCAGAACTCCACCAGATCCAGGGCATCCTGAATGCACTGGTTCATCTTGTCACTGCCAAGCGGATACACAATGTATTTCGAACTTTGCACCTCACAGGTCATGCCGGCATTTAAGACGGGAACCGGCAGACAATCTAACGCCTCGCAGAGCTGTAAGTATTCATAAAAGC
>CAVCFM010000033.1:0-430 GCA_963601305.1 bacterium
CCTATTTTTCTCCAAAAATATCCGTCATGGCTCCCCATTAGGAGCGCCGCTTCTTTCCATTCTTTGCGCACACCGTCAAATGCCGGGATCAAAAGCAACGTCGCTAATGGAATCTGAAAATAAACATAGATCATACTCATCCCATTTGATGTATAAAGATTATAGTCAGCAAGCGCTTCCACTCCCAAGTTCTCTCCGATATGTACCATCAATCCTGCATTTCCAAGCAGGATCATATATGCAAATGCAAGCGGTATTCCGGCAAAATTCGATACCATGTTTAAAATCATCATAAAAAAACGTCCGACTTTTCCCTGCTCTAAATGTACGGCACGCGCTCCCCAAAAAGCAATTACCATGCCAATCAATGCAGAAACCAGTGATATTTTTAAACTGTTTAAAATTGCCTTCTGGTATAACAGCTTTGTAA
>CAVCFM010000033.1:440-2139 GCA_963601305.1 bacterium
TCCAATGTAAAACCGCCGCCTGCATCCGGCATAAAGCTTCTGACAACAACCATGGCAAGCGGGATCAGTTCATACAGGAAAGTGACCACCAAAAACGGCAAAAGGGCAGCCAAATAAATTAAGTTTTTTTTCTTCATAGGAATCTCCATTCTCATCGCAAAAAGGAAGCGCCAATCAGGTGCCTCCTTTTTGCCTGTATTTTATCGTGGTTACATTTACTGCACCAACAGAGGAATAATCTCTTCCTGCCATCTGCTCACTACTTCTTCACATGCTTTTGTATATGCATCTGTATCTTCCATTGGAATTGCATTTGCATATGCATCAGCGGTAAATGTTGCCTGCTGGATTTCTTCTGGGATCTCTACATCTGTTCTGGTCGGAATAGCTCCTGCTGCCGCCAAGTTTGCCTGTCCTGCATCACTGAATATATACTCACGTGCCAATGCTGCTGCATATGGGTGAGGTGCATATTTATTGATGACAGAAGCATATCCACTCATGATAGAACCATCAGATGGAATTGTTGCCTGCATATTGTACTGTGTGATTGCTTCTTTATAAGGAATTGCAGTAAAACTCCAGATCACGCCGACCGGTACCTCTCCCGTCTCAAAATTCTGCTGTAAGATATCAAGTGTGTTAATACGCCCTGCCTGTGCCATCTCTGCCCAAAACTCAAATGCCGGGTCCAAATTGTTTAAGTCTCCACCAAATGCATACGCAGAAGCAACAACTGCCGCCTGTGCATTTCCACCATTGATATCACCAATTGCAACCGTGTAATCTCCATTTTTAATATCCTCCCAGGAAGTCGGAGCATCTGATACGATATCAGTGTTGGTAAGGAATGTTGTTGCACCGGTATAGGCGATCATCCATTTTCCATCCTCACCTTTTGCCCAGTCTGGAACACTGTCCCAATAAGAAGTCTTATAACCCTGCACTAAATCTTCCTCGATTGCCTGCGCACCAAATGCCTGTCCGACATCACCGATATCTTTTGTACCATTCGCCCCCTCAGTTGCAAACATCTGCAGTTCCTCTGCGGATGACATATCAGAGTCAGCATGTGTAATGCCGTATTCATCCTCAAGACCTGTCCAGCTAAGTCCCCAGTTTGCCCAGCTGTCCGGCATTCCAACAGACTCCACATGTCCGTCTTCCTTTGCTTTTGCTGTAATTTCATCTAATGTCAGAGAATTTAAGTCAACTGCCCCATTCTCTGCTGTCTCATTCTGGCTGTCAGTCTCTGCGGATACATTTGCATCTGCTGCCATCTCCACGTCGCTATTCCCTACGTCTGTTGTGTCAGCACCTTGTCCACATCCTATAGCAAGCACTCCCATTCCAAGCATTAAAGCCAGACTTAAAATCCACTTGTTTCTCTTCTTCATTTTGATTCATCCTCCATCTGTCTGTTCTCTTTCATAACAGATGTTATTTTTTCATATACAGGTAAATTTTACAGGTCAAACCTGGTAAAATGAGTGTAAAAAATGTATAAAAAAAGGACAACACCTATTGGCATTGTCCCAAATTGTTTAAAATATTTTTTCCTCATACACTTTAACATAGCTCTTGCTGCTTCCATCGCTCCCATGTCACTCGTTTGGATTGCCTTAGCAAGTTCTTCTACGCATAATGATACACATTTCTTTTTCTGATAAAAAATACCACGGTAAACACCGCCGCAAAC
>CAVCFM010000033.1:2149-3823 GCA_963601305.1 bacterium
AACAATGCAGATATCTTTCCATTGCAGAGTGCTGTAAAAAATGCAGAGCCGAATACGTTGATGCCACAGAACAGATAATTCAATGCAAACAGGTGGAATCCGTGCACAGTCATCTTCAAAAGTGCTGCATCGTATCCGACAAATATTCTTGACAGCGGTTCACAGAGCAGCTGGGAGGATATCACCATGACTATGGAAAATACCCCGATAATAATCATGCATTTGCGGAACAGATTTTTTAACTCGTCATGATTTTTGGCACCATAATGATAGCTGATGACCGGCGCGCTTCCCATGGAAAATCCCATAAAGGTTCCCAAAAATATAAAGTCCACATACATCATGACACCAAATGCTGCCACACCCTGCTCACCTATCATTTTCATCAACTGGACATTGAACAGGATACTGACGATCGATGTTGCAATGTTATTCATCATCTCGGAAGATCCATTGGTACATGCCTCCAGTAAAACGTTTCCGTAGAACTTCGGCACGACAAGCCGGATTCTACTCTTCTTGTAAAATAAAAAATAGAACAGTGGAATTCCACCTGCCACACAATAGCCAAGCACAGTTGCATAGGCTGCACCCTCAATTCCCATGCCTGCGATCTGAATAAACACGTAATCAAATATCATGTTGGTAATTCCGGCTGCCACGGAAACAGCCAGTCCCATCTGTGGCTTTTCTGCCACCACCAGGAAACTCTGAAATGCCACCTGTAGCATAAACATCAGCGACCCCGCCAGCATAATGCGTCCGTAACGGATGCAGTCATCCATCAGCAGGTCACTGGCACCCGCCAGCCGCATAAGTGGCTCGATGAACACAATGCACAGCGCACTCGCCACCAATGCAGTCACAGCAACTGCCGTGATGATCAACGAAAAATAGCGGTTCGCCAAATCATCCTCACCCATACCCATGGTCTTTGCCACCGCGGCGCTTCCGCCGGTTCCAAGCATAAATCCAAAAGCTCCGACGATCATGGTGATCGGCATGACAATATTAACTGCTGAAAATGCCATATCTCCTACGAGATTTGACACAAAAAGTCCATCCACGATCGAATACATCGATGACACGATCATCATAACAATCGATGGCAATGTAAATCGTAAAAGTTTCTGGTAAGAAAAATGATCCGATAACTGAATTTTCATATGTCTTTCCTTTCTCATCTCATCAGCTTTTCCATTTCCCGCTCAAGCAAATCATAATGCTTCGTCATCAGGTAAATTAACTGCTGCTGTTCCTCCTCAGTCAGCTGTGCAAATGCACGGCGCTCCGCCGCAACCACCGGCAAAGTCACTCGCTCTGCCAGCTGCCTTCCCGCATCCGTCAGCAGTACCAGACGGTTCTTTTTATTGTCCGGGGACGGCTGCATACAGATATAGCCTTTTTTTTCTAATGCCTTCAGTGCGGAGTGCACCGTCTGCTTGGGCAGCGACCATGTTTTTGCCAGCTCCATAGGCGTGCACGCATGCTCACTTAAATACAGCGAATACAATACCCACAGATTGCTGTCAGCCATCCCATAATACACAGCAAGGCGATGATACAGCTCATCACTCGCATTGTATAGGCGGCTCAGATCATTGATGGATATTTTTTCCTGTTGATGCATAAAAAAACCTCCTTGGCAAAACAATCGTCTGTTTTCGTACCAAG
>CAVCFM010000034.1:0-8622 GCA_963601305.1 bacterium
AATCCATTGCCTACTCTCTGTCATTCCGCGCAAAAGACCGCAACTTGGAGGAAGCCGATATCACAGGCGCAATGAACAAGATTGTAAAAGCATTAGAGGACCTTGGCGCAGAATTGCGTAAATAATGTTATATTATCAAAGGATTTGTATAAAATGGATGTAAAAGATTTTTATTATGACCTTCCACAGGAACTGATCGCTCAGGACCCGTTAGAAGACCGTTCCAGCTCCCGGCTTATGGTGTTAGACCGTAAGACCGGGGAGGTGGAACACAAAGTATTTAAAGATATTGTGGAGTATTTAAAGCCGGGAGACTGCTTAGTCATCAATAACACCAAGGTAATTCCGGCGAGACTTTACGGTGTCAAAGAAGGAACACTCGCCAAGATCGAGATCCTGCTCTTAAAGCGCCGTGAAAATGATATCTGGGAGACCCTGGTAAAGCCGGGCAAAAAATGTAAACCGGGAACCAAAATCATTTTTGGCGATGGCCTGCTCACCGGCGAGGTCATCGATGTGGTAGAAGAGGGAAACCGTCTGATCCAGTTCCACTATGAGGGAATCTTCGAGGAGATTTTAGACCAGCTGGGACAGATGCCGCTTCCGCCGTACATCACACACCAGTTAAAAGATAAGAACCGTTATCAGACGGTTTATGCCAAATATGAAGGCTCAGCCGCAGCGCCGACAGCCGGACTGCACTTTACACCGGAACTGTTACAGCAGGTTCGGGATATGGGGGTAGAGATCGCAGAGGTCACACTTCATGTCGGACTTGGAACATTCCGCCCGGTAAAGGAAACGGATGTGTTAAAGCATCACATGCATTCGGAATTTTATCAGATCACGCAGAGTGAGGCGGATAAGATCAATCATGCAAAGGCTTCCGGTCACCGCGTCATCGCGGTGGGCACGACCAGCACCAGAACCTTAGAGGCTGCATCGGACGAGAATGGCTTTTTGACCGAAAAGAGCGGCTGGACCGAGATTTTTATCTATCCGGGCTATCAGTTTAAGGTGATTGATGCGTTGATCACCAATTTCCATCTGCCGGAGTCCACACTGGTGATGCTTGTCTCAGCACTGGCAGGCCGCGAGCATGTGCTGGCAGCTTATGAGACGGCAGTTGCCGAAAAATATCGTTTCTTTAGCTTTGGGGATGCTATGTTCATCAAATAGATGAGCGATTGTAAAAGGAGGGAAACAATGGAGGAGAAAAGAAAGCACAAACGTCTGGAACTGGATGTCTCCATCGAGCTGGAGCGTCTGGATGAGGACGGAGTGACGACTCTGCGCTATGTCCATGTGGATGTGACGGATATATCCCGCAGCGGTCTGGGATTTCGTTCGGCGAAGGAACTTGAGATAGGGACCTACTACGACACGAAAATCCAGATATGGACCAAAGAAGTCGTGGATGCCGTGATTGAGATCGTGCGGTGCGAAAAGCTGCCGGATGGCTACAAATATGGTGGTGAATTTATCGGCATGGCAGACACCGATGCGCTCAAGATTGACATCTATCAGATTTTTAACGATATCTAAAAAGAGGAGGCAGATCGCCTCCTCTTTTGTGTTTGAAAAAAAGTAATATTACCGTTGATATATTGTATAATGATGCCGCTGCAATAACTGCACAGCGGATGCTAATGACTCCTCATCATACATCTCTAACCGGAGCACGCCGTCCTCAAATTCACGGTTGTGAATGATCCCGATGTTCTTAATGCTCAGATTGTTGCTCGCGAGTATCGTCGCAACCGTGGCAATTCCACCGGCTTCGTCCAACAGATCCATATACAGCTCGTAAACCTGGGTTAAGGCACCGCCGCGGTTGATCGTGATGGAATCGCGGTAGTCCTTTGCCGAAGAAAATTCTTCGATCAACGCAGCACCGTCCTTAGCTTCAATGTCAGCTCTGACCTTCTTTAGCGTATCCATATAGGCATCAATGAGCTTAAGGAGCGGCTTCTGGTTCGACAGACAGATGTTCTCCCACATTTCCGGCGAGGAGGATGCGATACGCGTGATATCCTTAAAACCGCCGGCTGCAATGGTCTTCATCGTCTCATCAGAATCATCGGATTCACGGATCAAGTTGACCAGGCTGTACGCGATGACATGGGGCAGATGGCTGATGGCAGCTGTCGCATAGTCGTGCACCTCGTAGTCGAGCACCATCGGGATTGCGCCCAGCGACTGTACCAGTTCCCGGAAATTTTCCACCGCATCAGGATTGGACCTGGCGGTGGGAGTGATAATGTAATATGCATTTTCTAAGAGAAAATCGGTGGCACTGCTTAGTCCTGTCTTCTCGGAACCCGCCATGGGGTGTCCGCCGATAAACTGGCTCTCTAAGCCAAGGGCGGTCACTTCGCGGTGGATGTCCCCCTTGACGCTGCCCACATCCGTGATGATGCAGGTGTCCTTGATATTGCCCTTTAACATGCGCAGATACTCAATATTTTTCTGCACAGGCGTGCACAGAAAAATATAGTCGCAGTCAGAAAAGCCGCTGATCTCACAGGGCGTATCGTTTGCGATAAGTCCCTGCTCGTAAGCGTCTGATATGGTTGTGGCGTGTCTTGCCGTGGCGAGGATCGTAAGCTCCGGGTGAAGTGCCTTAAGGCGCTTTGCAATGGAGCCACCGATCAGCCCGAGTCCGATAAAACCTATTTTATGAAATGACATGTAAAATCCCTCAGTTCGTTCTTATTTTTCATACCATCCTATCATAGACATTCTGTCTCCAAAAGTCAACACATTAATGTGCGAAAGTGCATGCAAAATATGTACAAAAAATGAACTAAAAGATATAGAATGTTCAAAAAGCATACATAATATATAAAAGAATAAATGATAAAATAAACTCATATTAGTAAAAGTGAATAAATAAGTTGTAATAGATGCAAGAATTTAGTAAAATATAACCATACACGAAACATTTACAGAATATGGAGGGTAATGCTATGAACGTTTACACAACTGACAAGATTCGTAATGTGGTTTTATTGGGGCATGGTGGCTGCGGCAAGACCAGCCTTGTGGAGGCGATGGCTTATCTTGCCGGAATGACTTCACGCATGGGGAAAGTCGAAGACGGGAATACCATCAGCGATTATGATAAGGAGGAGACAAAGCGGCATTTTTCAATCAATACTTCCGTGGTTCCGATCATCTGGGACGACACGAAGATCAATATCTTAGACACTCCGGGATATTTTGATTTTGTCGGTGAGACAGAGGAAGCAGTCAGTGTTGCCGATGCGGCGATCATCGTTGTATCCGGCAAGGCGGGAATCGAGGTCGGCACCAAAAAGGCATGGGAACTCTGTGAGAAATACAAGCTGCCACGCATGGTGTTTGTGACAGACATGGACATTGACGAGGCAAGTTACAGGCAGGTGGTTACCGACTTGCAGGAGCTCTATGGCAAATGCATTGCACCGTTCCATCTTCCAATCCGTGAGAACGGACAGTTTGTCGGATATGTAAATGTATTGCAGCAGAGAGCAAAACGCTGGCTTCCGGACGGCACCGTGGAGAAGATCGAAGTGCCGGAATACTCCAAAGAAAACCTCGGCATCTGCCGTGAGGCATTGATGGAGGCCGTGGCAGAGACCAGCGAGGAATTTATGGACCGCTATTTTGGCGGCGAGGAGTTCTCGGAGGATGAGATTCGTCAGGCGCTGCGTGTGAATGTGGCAGACGGAAGCATGGTTCCGGTTATGATGGGTTCCAACATTTTGGCACGTGGTATGTATACTCTTTTAGTGGATATCGTAAAATATCTGCCAAGCCCGGAGAAGCGTTCCTGCGCAGGTATCAGCGCCAAGACGAATGAAGTCTTTGAGGCAGATTACGATTTTTCCAAACCCAAATCAGCATATATCTGGAAGACGATCGTGGACCCGTTTATCGGCAAATACTCTCTGATCAAGGTCAATTCCGGAGTCCTTAAGACGGACGATGTCCTGTTTAACCACCACAGAGATGTGGAGGAGAAGATTGGTAAATTATATGTAATCCGTGGAAATAAGCCGGAGGAGGTAAAGGAGCTGCACGCCGGAGATATCGGCGCTTTGGCGAAGTTATCGCAGGCAGCGACCACCGATTCGCTCTCCACAAAGGCGAACCCGATCCTGTATATCCGGACGTCAATCTCCACACCATATACATACAAGCGCTATAAGGCGAAGAACAAAGGTGATGAGGATAAGATTTCCCAGGCATTGCAGAAGCTGATGGCAGAGGATCTGACCTTAAAGGCAGTCAACGACAGTGAGAACGGTCAGACACTTCTCTACGGAATGGGCGACCAGCACTTAGAAGTTGCCGCCAGCAAGCTCTTAGAGCGCTATAAGGTAGAGGTGGAGCTGAGCAAGCCAAAGGTTGCATTCCGCGAGACCATCCGCAAGAAAGCCGATGTGGAATACAAGTATAAAAAACAGTCCGGCGGACATGGTCAGTACGGACATGTCAAGATGACATTTGAGCCGTCCGGCGATCTGGAGCATGCATATGAGTTTGATCAGTGCGTCGTCGGAGGAGCTGTTCCGAAGAACTTCTTCCCGGCAGTGGAGAAGGGAATTCAGGAAGCCGTACAAAAAGGACCTATGGCAGCCTATCCGGTAGTCGGTGTCAAGGCAGTGCTTTACGACGGTTCCTATCATCCGGTGGATTCCTCGGAGATGGCATTTAAGGTGGCTGCGGCACAGGCATTTAAGAAGGGATTTATGGAGGCATCCCCGGTTTTATTAGAGCCGATCGCATCCTTAAAGGTAATCGTTCCGGACAAATACACCGGAGATATCATGGGTGATCTGAACAAGCGCAGAGGACGTGTCCTCGGCATGAACCCGATTGAAAATGGTTATCAGGAGATTGTGGCGGATATCCCGTATATGGAACTGTACGGATACAACACCGATTTACGTTCCATGACAGGAGGCAGCGGAACATTCTCTTATGAGTTTGCACGATATGAGCAGACTCCTTCCGATATCCAGGAGCGTGAGGTTGCCGCAAGGGCATCTAAGCTTGAAAAATCAGAAGAGTAGGGAAGCAGTAACATAAGAAGTAGTAATAATTGAATGGGAAAGGAGGCAGAACTATGAAGTTTCAGAAAAAGTTTTTCGTAATTTTATATGTCTGCCTCCTTCTTGTCTCTGACCCGCAGATCGTCCGGGCATACTCCCTCGGGAATATCCAGACTTCAGACAGCGGGGATGGTGCCGAAGCGGTATTGACAGAGGGTGCACAGCAGTTTGTGGATCTGATGAACCAGATGGCACCGGGCGAGATCTATCTCAGATATGAACTGGACGGCGGCGAGAACAGCCTGTGTAACCCGGAGTGTCTTAGTACCGGGGAACTGCCGTTTGTACTCGATGTGCCGGAGCGGGCGGGATACAATTTTGCCGGCTGGTACACAGACAGCAATTACACCGAGAAGATCACACAGATTGATGCGTCAAACGCCCGCAGTATGGTCTTGTATGCAAAGTGGACCGCGCAGATCGACAATCACTACAACGTTGAGATGTATTCCTACAGCTTTACCGACCGCTATTCCAGCAAGAAGAAGTCCTTAAAAGACTGCAATTACAATTTCCGCGAGGATGTGGTAATCCCAGGGATGCCGTCCACCAGAGAGCAGGATTATCTGGCAAACATTATCAGCAGCGACGAGCAGTGTCTGCAGGGACTTTGCTTTACCCCGGAATTGATTCTGATGACAGCCTATGCGGAAAGCCAGTCCGACAAGGGTGCCATGCTGGTATTTGACCGGGAGACCGGCGATTATCTCGCAACGTTAGCAATGCGGGAGGACAGCCATTTGGGTGGCATCGCCTATGACGGTGAGAATATCTGGGTATGTCATTCCAATTCCACGACGCTGGAGCGGATTCCTTATGAAAATATCCGGGAAATTGCCGCAGACGCACCGAAGTGCACCGTGGATGTATCCCTTGTGACCGGGGAATACCATTTGAAAAATACACCATCCTGCATCACCTGCTACGGAGACCGTATCTGGGTTGCAACACATACGAAGTTCTTTAACTCCAAGATGCTCTCTTACAGTTATAACGAGACCGAGGATACGCTGTGTGCGGTGAGCAGCTATGATATTCCAAGCAAGGTACAGGGAATTGCTTTCGACGAAAAGGGTTCCGTATATTTAAGCACCTCCTACGGAAGAGCCAATTCGTCGTACCTGAATGTGTATACCTCCCTGTTCAGCCTGAACAATTATCCGAACAGTCCGGCTATGAAGGTTGAAATGCCGCCATGTGCGGAGGAGATCGCCATTGCCGACAGCAATGTCTACGTGATATTTGAGTCCGCCAGCAGAAAATATTTTGAAGGAACTGACGGAAACGGCACGAGCGCTTCCCCAATTGATAAGATGTTGGAGGTTACGGTTGCATCGATCTGGTAGCGGGGAAAAGATTTTTCTTAAGATTTACGAAAGATTGTGTCCAGGGAATTGCACGATGATTTTGTTTCCGCTATAATCGTGGAAGAAATGAATGATTTTGGAGGAACAGATCATTGTCAGAGGAACAGCAATTATTAGATACCGTATTAGAGAGTCTGGAACAGGAAGGCAGACTGAGTCTGGAAAAAGATTTTATGCAGCACGGTGTGACATCTGTTTATGAGCACAGTGTAAGTGTGGCATATATGAGTCTGTGCCTGGCAAAAAAGCTGCATGTAAAAGTCGATGTTACGTCACTTTTACGCGGAGCATTGTTGCATGATTATTTTTTGTATGACTGGCATGAGAAGGACGCCACACACCGTTTGCATGGATTCTATCACGCCGGGACAGCGCTTAAAAATGCCAGGGCGGATTTTGAGCTGAATGATGTCGAGGAGAATATCATCGCACGACATATGTTCCCGTTAAACCCGATCCCGCCGCGTCATAAAGAGGCTTGGATCGTGTGTCTGGCAGATAAATATTGTGCGGCCGCAGAGGTCATGCAGCCACTGTTGTTATTGAAAAACCGGATCATCCATGCATAACGAAAATGCATGTGCAGATATCTATAAAACGAAAAATCCGTCTGGTATGACGGATTTTTTTGCGCTAAAGCGGACAAAGACTATTTGTTTCTATTTTTCATAAGCGTGAGAATTTTGTCTGTCTTTGCAGCTTCCTCCGGCGACATGTTCTGTTTTAAGATGGCGACGAGCAGATTGGTCTCGGCATCGTTGAACTGGATATGATTCTGTTTGGCAAAATTGGTTGCAGTCAACAGAAACGGCATCATATCTTTCATATCAGTCGGCTTTGCGCTGTTGGCAAAGTTTGTCAGAAACTGTAATTTTTCCGGGGACATCCCCTGCAATAGTGGGTTATTGGTGAGAAAATCGTTTTCCATAACTGGGTCCTTTCTGGTTACAAATCAATACTTCAGGAAAAAAGTGTCTCGTATGTTTCAAGCATGGAGAACATGTTTGTGAGCATATCTAAGGTCTCTAACTCTTTTTCCGTACAGTAACAGCGCAGCTCGTCAAGCATGCACAGAATGTTATTATTTTCTTCCTCCACGGAACACATGGAGAGCGCTGCGGTGTTGTTTGAAAAGAGCTGGATGGTATTTTGCAATTCCATATACTTTATTAATATTGCAAATTGTTTTTTTTGTGACTCTTTCATGTAAGGAATCATTGTTTTTAACATCTGTAATTCGCGTCGCTGTGTCATATTGTCAAAAGGAGTTAAACCGCTTGTATCCATAAAATGCCTTTTTTCTTTAGTTTATGAGCGTTGGAGGCACTTTATGAGTAAGAGTGCATAGAGTATATGGGGAGGGATGCGTATGCTGATTATTGAAGACAACAGTGTCTATGAGATAGATGAGGAATGTCTGCGTCGTCGCAGAGTGCCAAAAGAGTGCCGCACGTTAGAAAAATTATATGGGAAAACAAAAGAAGATCAAAAGGAAGAACCGAAGACAAAACAGGGAAATGGCAAAGGAACCAGAAACTAAAATGGCAAAAGAGCGGGATCCCCGCTCTTTTGCCTGTTCCCTCAGATTAGCAGCATCCGAAGAGACCGTTGTTGTTACCGCATCCGCCGCCGCAGAATAAGAGAAGGATGATAATCCACAGGCAGTCGCAGTTGCCGTTGTTGTTACCGCACATTCCATTGTTGCCACCGCAGAAGCATAACAGTAAGATGATCCAGATAATGGAGCAGCAGTTGCCCTCGTTACATCCACATCCACCACCACAGTTTGTTGCAGCTAAATCACTCATATAAAATCCTCCAAATTTTTCTTACACTGTATCTTATGTGGCTTCAAAATAAGTGTTACATTCTTTGAAAAAATATTGTGATAAGTTTGCGAATTTGATATGATAAAGCTAAGAAAAAGGTACGAATGATAAGGCGGTGGAGATATATGAGCTATGTTGTGATTGTGGAGCCGGATGAGATTCATGCGGCGAGTATCCGTGCCATACTAGACGGCGTGGAGACGAATTTTGAGTACAGCCTGGTGAGTACAGCGGAAAGGGCGATCACACTCGTGGAAGAGCGGGAACCGGATGTTTTTATCGGGGAGATGCAGATGCCCGTCATGAGTGGGGAGGAGATGTTTTCCC
>CAVCFM010000035.1:0-2686 GCA_963601305.1 bacterium
CGCCAGAACGGCGGCAGGCTGTGGATCCATCTCAAGCTAAAATATCTCAGCCAGGTGGGCGAGAACCATCTGATCCTGGGAACGCTTGAGGATGTGACGGCGCAGAAGAAAATGGAATTGGAACTGCAGGAGTATTGGGAACTTTTTTCCAAGGATGCGTCGAAGAAAAAGACGGTTCTGATCGTGGACGATGTGGAGGCAAACCGGATGTCCCTGCGCTGTATTTTTGAGGATAAGTACAATGTTCTTGAAGCTGCAAATGGCAAGGAGGCGCTCGATGTTCTCTTGGAGGGCGGTCAGAAAGCAGATATTATCCTGCTGGATCTGATGATGCCGGTGATGGATGGAACCACGTTTGTGAAGAACAAAAGCATGCACCCTGAGATCAGCGACATTCCGGTGGTGATCATCACGGCGGATGACACTGAGAAAAAACAGGCACAGATGATGGTACTCGGTGCCGATGATTATGTGGCAAAGCCTTTTGTGCCGGAGATTGTATCCAAGCGCGTGGAGAACGTACTGGAGGCAAGGCAACAGATTGAAAAAAAGACGTATGCTGCAATGCGTAGAGGTGTGGAATGACAGAAGTATTACAGGAATTAAAAAATTGGGGCTGCGATGTAGACGGTGCAATGGAGCGTTTTATGGGGGACGAGGAACTATATATGTCCTGCCTTAAGACGGTGGTAAACGATAAGGCTTACGAGGCATTGCACGATGGGCTTTTAGAGGGAGACCTGCAGGGAGCGTTTGACAACGCGCACACATTAAAGGGAGTGCTCGCCAATATGGGACTGACTCCGATGTTTGATATTGTGGTCCGCATTGTGGAACCACTCCGGGCAGGAAACATGGAAAATTTAATGCCGGTCTATGAAGAGCTGGTAGCTGCAAACGAGCGGCTGCGTGGCATGGTGGAGTAGGCGTTTCCATTTCCTGTGAAGTGAAAATGATTTGACGCATGCCGGTAAATGGCGTATCATAATCGGTACAGTAGGAGGAGACAGATTATGTATGACGAATTGACCGAGCAGGATATTAAAAAGATGGAAGAGGAGATCGAGTACCGCAAATTAGTCGTGCGAAAACAGGCGCTGGAGGCGGTCAAAGAGGCGCGGGCTCACGGAGATCTCAGCGAGAACTTTGAATATCATGCTGCGAAAAAAGATAAAAATCAGAACGAAAGCCGTATCCGTTACTTAGAGCGGATGATCAAGACGGCAAAGATCATATCCACAGACTCCGCGGAGGATGAAGTGGGAATGAATAATACAGTTACCATATATTTTGAAGAGGATGACGAGGAAGAGGTATACAAGATTGTCACGACGGTGCGTGGCAATTCCTTAAAGAACCTGATCAGCAATGAATCGCCGCTGGGACGTGCCCTGTTAGGGCATAAGGTAGGCGATCGCGTTGAGGTGAAAGTGAATGATGACTATTCTTATTATGTGGTGATCCGCAAGATTGAAAATACCGTTGACGACGGTTCGGACAAATTGCGGAGTTTTTAATGGACATCAAAAAGAATTTGCAAGGTAGGAGTATACGATGAGATTATCAGAACTATTAAATACAGACGAGGTGACGATTTCCTGCGAGCTGTTCCCGCCCAAAAAGGGAGCGCAGCTTGAAAACTACAAAAAAATCGTGGCAGATATGGCGACATTAAAACCGGCGTACATGAGTGTGACTTACGGTGCGACCGGCGGAACTTCCGACTATACCGTAGAGCTTGCCAACGAAGTGTGCAATGTCAATCATATCCCGGCGCTGGCACATTTGACATGTGCTTCTTCGACCAAGGAGAAGGTGGCATCGGTCATTGAGGAGTTAAAGGCGAATAAGATCGAGAACATCCTGGCACTGCGCGGCGATATCCCGGAAAATGCAGATTTCCCATTGCCGAATCAGTATAAGCATGCATATGAGCTGATTGCGGACATCAAGGCTCAGGGCGATTTCTGTATCGGAGGCGCCTGCTATCCCGAGGGACATCCGGAGTCGGAGACGATTTTTGCAGATTTAGACCATCTGAAGGAAAAAGTGGATGCCGGATGCGAGTTTTTGACGACACAGATGTTTTTTGACAATAACATTTTATATAATTTTATGTATAAGGCTTTGAAAAAAGGCATCGATGTTCCAGTCGTGGCAGGTATCATGCCGATTACCAACCGGGCGCAGGTGAAAAAATCCATTGCCCTCTCAGGCAGCATGGTGCCGAAGCGTTTTATGGCGATCGTGGATCGGTTTGGGGATAACCCGGACGCGATGAAGCAGGCAGGAATTGCCTATGCGACTGAGCAGATCATCGACTTAATCGCCAATGGCGTCAATCATGTGCATATCTACACGATGAACAAGCCGGATATTGCCGGTGCGATATTAGAGAACCTTTCGGATATCTATGTGAGATAGTCCATCTGTCGGGGAGTGTGGAGTTGTAGAACCATGAATGGACAGGAGAGATTTTAAGATGAAGCAGGAAGAGTTAAGCCGTAAGATTACGGAATTGATCAACGAGACAAAGGACGGAAAGCTAAAGTGGTCCTTAGAGGTGCAGACTACCGAGGGAAATGAGCCGGAAGAAAAGCCGGTGGAGACAGAGGATGGCATCGCATGGACATTAGATGAGTGCTATGCAGCATATCACTGCAAGGGACGGGACAAAGAGTTCTGC
>CAVCFM010000036.1:0-5431 GCA_963601305.1 bacterium
CGAGGAGTCAGATACCAAAGCTGTAGAAATTGAGAAATCAGATATGGAGGCTGCAGATACGGAAATTGAGGAATCAGATACCGAGGCTGCAGATACAGAGCTGGAACTTGAAACAGAGCAGAAAGCTGCAGAAGCAACGAAGAAAGCCTATGCCTCCGTATATACCGGGTGGTCTTTGGAAGATGGCAAAACAGATTATACACCGCAGTGGAGCTATGGCATCCAGATGGACGCAGCGCAGATCATTGATGCTGCCGGACTGACCGATACAGACGGGGCGGCGATCACACTTTATGCAAACTGGGATGACTGTCCGTGGATTGTGGCGGAAGACTTGTATTACACGCTGGAGCAGGCGCAGAGCGGTTTTATTACGATGGATGAAATATTGAGCCATGCAACGGCTTCTGACCGTGAGGATGGCAGTCCGATTCTTCCGGGAACGAATCAGGCAGCAAGTGATCCGGAGCTCTTCACATCATTTACTATTCCGGATTATTTGCCGACCGATTTTACACAGTTCACACATGAGGGCAGTTGTACGGAAAATCTGACGGTGACAGACAGCGCAGGAAGTACCTATGTGAAACAGATTACGGTCTATGTGGTGGACACAACATCTGTTGCAGTGAAATCGGAAGGTACAACGCGGTTCATCAATGAGTATTATTATAATCAGCCGTATGAGTATGGCGGTCTTGAGGATGACTCTATATGGAAAACTGATGCGGAGTATGTGGCGGCGATCCAGGAGGCGTTTTCTAATTTGAACAATAACACACCGGAAGAAAGCTATTATTTCACACATGAGACGGTGCTTGAAATGAAACAGTTTATTGAGGAAAACGGATTTGGTAATTTGCAGAGTGCGGATGCCTTAACCAGGTTTTATAATCAGTTCATGGCACCAAATAAGCAGTAAGGAAATTGATATTTTCCCGATAGAAAAAAACATATATGGACAAACCCAAAAGGAAGAGATGACGTGCGTTATCTCTTCTTTTTATGCTCAAAAATAAGAGAGTGAGGCGATTTTAGTGGGAAGAGAGACAGAGATCTTTAACAGAACTATCAAGCTGGATGCGTTATACATGGAATGGGAAAAGGCATATGAAGATGGCGGAACGCGTCCAAGATGGACGGATGGAAAGGAATTGAACTTTATCCGGAGAAAGATAGAGTGGTACTTGCAGGAGCTGATCGCAGATGGATATACAGACATCGTGGAAGGCAGGGAGCTGCCGCCGATGATGGATGAAACATATATGCGTCGTGGGGAGGAACTTTTGGCACAGGCAAAGAAAACGCTTGCGATATATCTTGGAAATGAGGATTACAAATATCTTGTTGATTATGTACCGTTTTTAAGCAGATCAGAACTGGACTGTTTAGAGAAAAAGCCGGAGAAGATCTTAGATGCGGTGGCGCGGTTTGCGGATGCCGTAGATCAGAAAAGATTAGTTGATTGCAGACGTTTCCTTGATACAGATAAGTATCTGGCAGAGTTTAAAAGTGCCAGGAAAGAGCTTGAGATCAATATAGAAGGGTTGATTCCATTTTAAGGATAAGAGTAGTTGCGATGTCGCAACAGAGTAATTTTGTGATAAGCAGAGGGAAAGAGAGGTGCGATGATAGAATCTGCTTAAGATATAGATGAAACTGTAGATAATGGAAAAAAAAAGAAAAGAGGTAGAAAAATGAATTTTGGATTAAACTTGTTTAATTGGCTTAGCGTAAATATACAGTATTTAGTACTGGCAGCTCTTCTTGTTATGGCACTTGTTTTTATAGCGCAGCGCAAGACGACAGAATTGGTTGTTACAATTATTGTAGGAATCTTTGCGGTAGGATTTGCGTTTAACACGGCAGGCGCAAAAGATGTAATGCTGGCAATTTTTAATAAGATAATTGCAAGTTCATAAAGGATAGCCGTATGCGTAGTAGCAAGGGTGGGGATGTGGGTAACCGGTATGGTTACGGAGTTGTTGGAAACTGGGTGGAAAAAGAGTTGGCAACATGTTGGAAAAAAAATTTTTTTCTACATGCTGTCAATGCTTTATCCATGCAGTTTTCGATAACGAAGTGCCGGTTATCCATATATCCATGCTTGAGAAAGGAAGATGAAGAAAATGAAAAGATTGAAGAGCTATACGGACATTTGGAATGTAGAGCATACGCTTTATGGAGTGGGTAATTTGACATTGCCGTTTCCGGTTACGTATACACAGATCGCGTGGTTTGTCATTTCGTTGATGCTGATATTGTTTTTGAATAAGTATCCGCCGTTTAATATGATAGATGGTGAGCTGCTAAAGTACATAGCACTTCCGGTTGCAATGACTTGGTTTATGTCAAAAAAGACTTTTGATGGGAAAAAGCCGTATCGCTTTTTGGTGTCTGTTCTGAGCTATATGCTTCGTCCCAAGGAGACGTGGTGTGGAAAGCGGGTGGTGTATGGTAAAAGGGTATATGATGAGAAAATAACGATTGTGAGGTGTTATAAGTATGTTTCCGATTAAATATTTGGAAAATAACCTGGTTGTGAATCAGGATGGGGAATGTATGGCTTATTATGAGTTGATTCCCTATAATTATTCGTTCCTGTCGCCTCAACAGAAAATGCAGATAGGTGATGACTTCCAACAGCTTGTAGCACAGCAGAAGGATGGAAGAATCCATGCGCTGCAGGTGGCAACGGAATCCAGTATCAGGCAGACACAGGAAAATTCTAAAAAGCATGTGCGGGGTAAATTAAAAGAGCTTGCAGAAAATACGATAGATTTACAGTCGGAATACCTGGTAGATCAGATTGGCGATAATCAGATTGATTATCGTTTTTTTATTGGTTTTAAGCTCATGCGTTCGGAAGAGGAGGTAAGTATCCAGAGCATAAAGGATAACATCTTAATAACGGTAAAGGATTTTCTGGGTGCTGTGAATCATAACTTAATGGGTGATTTCGTTACGATGAGTGATGAAGAAATGTACCGATTTTTCAAAATGGAGAAGATGCTGGAGGCAAAGATCTCAAGGCGTTTTCGGTTCCGACGGTTGGAGGAGAAGGACTTCGGCTATCTGATCGAGCATTTTTATGGACAGACGATTGTACCATATTATGACTATGAGTATCAGCTTCCGAAAGAAAAGCTAGGAAAAGAGACGCTGATAAAGAAGTATGATCTTTTGCGGCTGACACGCTGCAGAGTGCAGGAACATCAAAGATATTTGAAAATTACGCGGGAAAATGAAGAAAGCTATGTTGCATATCTTGTGATCAATGCGGTCGTCAGTGATCTGCAGTTTCCATCATCGGAGATATTTTACTATCAGCAGGGGACATTTGATTTTGCAGTTGATACCAGTATGCAGGTTGAAATCGTTGCAAATAAAAAAGCACTCTCTACGGTGCGTAATAAGAAAAAAGAGTTGAAAGATCTGGACGACCACGCATTGAAAAATAATACGGATACCGAGGAGGGAGTGGTAACGGCATTAGATGATGTGGATGAACTGGAGGCAGAGTTGAACCGGACAAAGAGTGCTATGTATAAGTTGAGCTATGTGCTTAGAGTATCCGCGAATACAAAGGAAGTACTTGCGCAGCGCGTGGAGGAAGTCAAAGAATTTTACAATGACGTTGATATTAAGCTGGTGCGTCCGTTTGGCGATATGCTGGGGCTGTCGGAAGAGTTTATCCCAGGTGGTAAACGATATATGGATGATTACGTGCAGTATGTGACGGCAGATTTTCTTGCTGGTCTTGGATTTGGTGCGGCACAGATACTTGGCGAAACAGAAGGTATGTATATCGGATATAACGTCGTGACCGGAAAAAATGTGTATATTAATCCGGCGCTTGCGTGCCAGGGAGTAAAGGGGTCTGTCACAAATGCACTTGCAATGGCGTTTTTAGGTTCCCTTGGAGGTGGTAAATCTGTTTGCTCGAACCTTCTGGCATATTATACGGTTTTGTTCGGTGGTAAGGTATTGATTCTTGATCCAAAATCAGAACGTGGCAGATGGAAAGAGGACTTGCCGGAGATCGCGGATGAGATTAACATTGTGAACTTGACGAGTGATGAAGAAAACCGCGGTATGCTTGACCCGTTTGTGATTATGCGGAATGTTAAGGATGCGCAGAGTCTTGCGATAGATATACTTACTTTTTTAACTGGAATATCGAGTGCAGATGGAAACCGGTTTCCGGTACTTAGAAAAGCAGTGAAGAATGTGGCGGAACGCGAACAGAGAGGGCTTCTTTATGTGATTGACGAGTTACGTGCAATGCAAACGGAAAATGCAGAGCTTGTGGCAGAACATATTGAAAGTTTCGCGGATTATGATTTTGCGCAGCTGCTTTTCTCCGATGGTAATGTGATGCATACGATAGGTTTGGACAAGCTGATGAATATTGTCCAGGTGCAGGATTTAGTTTTGCCGGATGAGAGTACAACGCCAGATTCTTATACCAATATGGAACGTTTATCAGTCGCTATGATGATGGTAATTAGTACGTTTGCATTGGACTTTATCTATTCAGAGCGCGGTATTTACAAAGATGTACTTCTTGATGAGGCATGGAGCTTTTTACGTGTATCCCAGGGAAAAGCACTGTCAAATAAGCTGGTGCGCGCCGGGCGTTCCATGCAGGCGGGCGTTGATTTTGTGACGCAGAACAGTGACGATGTGGGTGATGAAAAAATGAAAAATAACATCGGACTTAAGTTTGCGTTTCGGTCTACAGATATTGTAGAAATCAAAAAGACACTTGCATTTTTCGGTGTCGACAGTGAGGATGTGGAAAATCAGAAGTGGCTTAGCCGCCTGGAAAACGGACAGTGCTTAATGCAGGATTTATACGGACGGGTAGGCGTTGTCAAGATTGATACCGTATTTGAGCACCTGTTCCATGCCTTTGATACAAGACCACCGCAGGAGCAGGAGGCGGGAGGTGCCGCAGTATGAAAGTAAAAAAGAAGAAAATTGCGATGTCGCAGCTGGGAAAGTATATCTTCCCGGTACTGGTGGCAATAGGAATAATGCTTCTTATTATGCTGCCGCAGACCACGACGTATGCATCTGGTCTGGTAGAAACCGTAAAAGACACTGCCAATCTGTATTCGCACTATGATCTGGATAATTACCAGCTTGACTTTTATGTGGATACTTCATGGAGCTGGCTTCCATGGAACTGGATGGATGGAATCGGGCGGAGTGTCATGTATGGCATTTATTGCATTACAGAAGGTCTCTGGACATTCAGCAGGATCATAAGCAGCTTTACCGGGGAGGTGGTAAGTGAATCCTATAATCTGGATATTATTGGGGAGCTGTCGGAACAGATCGGAAAAAGTATGCAGAATCTGGCGGGTGTCAGTGAGAATGGTGTGTCAGATGGATTTTTAAAGGGATTTCTACCGTGGATTATATT
>CAVCFM010000037.1:0-1378 GCA_963601305.1 bacterium
CGTTCCCTGATTTACCACATAATACCTTCCGACAATCTCGGATTTATTGTATCCTCTCTCACTGATCGTCTCCCCCTGCGTCTGATATGGCAGTTCGCACGGCCAGCCTTCCTCATTTAAAAACATTTGATGCACACGCGGGGAATGTACCTCAGTGCCGTCATCAAAACGGGTATGATATACCAGATACATCTTTCCGTCGGTATCGATAAATGCAGAGTTATGCCCGGTTGCCATATATGCCGTAGGCAGTGACGGGAGCAGATAATTTCCGGTAAGTTTTAATCCGTACTGCTGATGATCCGAACTCGCAGCCGGGTACGCCCCATTCATATCCACATACGTGCCATCCACAGTCTCTGACCTAAACACCCGCACCTGATATCCGCCACTGCTCGTCAGGCTTCCATAAGACACATACAGATAATAATAGCCACTCTCCTCATCATATAAAATATATGGCGCCTCAATGGAGATATGTCCGCCGCCCAAAAGCCGCTTGCCGTAGTAAGCATCTACATCATTATCCTCATCTGCCTCCGGATGGATCACAAGTCCGGTTTGTGTGTCAATCTCCAGCAGGAAAATACCGCCGCTCCAGGAACCATATACCATCCACATACGTCCGTCTTCGTCATAGAATACAGTCGGGTCAATGGCATTTGGATATTCCGCATAATTGTAACTGCTGTTCTGGACGTAGTTCGCCAGCGCATATTCTTCGTCCACATAGTCCAACACATCCGTACCCGAAATCGTATCCTCATCAAAGCCGGAATAGATCAAAGCTCCCTGCCACTCATACGGGCCTTCCGGACTCTCTGATGTTCCATAGCACAGATTCGATGCATTCCATGTAGACGATGTACAATAATACATATAGTAAAGCCCTGTTGTCTCATTGTAAATAACATCCGGAGCCCACACATGGGTTCCGCCATCATCCGTTGCGATCAGGCTATCCGCACTGCCCGCATACGCAAATGCCTCTTCCGCCACATCATAAATCTGCCCATAAACCGGATTGCTGGCAGAATAGCCATCTGCAATCGACTCCCATCCCAACAGATCACTGCTCTTTGCCGCTGTCATGTGAGAGCCAAAAATGTAATAGGTACCATCCACCTCCAAAATAGATGGATCATGCACCGACACCCCCGACGAAACATCTGCTGTTTCGATCCCGTCGTAACTCACTGTAAAATCATAGTCTGTCGTTTCCGCTTTCACTGCCGTGCCGCATACCGTCAAGGCTGCCGTCAGCGTCATCACAAGTACACAGGAAATTGCTTTTTTCCCGTTTCTCATAAAAAAACCTCCTATTCTTTTCAGTCGCCCAGCTTGTGGTTTCAATATAGCAAATAATAGGAGGTAATAC
>CAVCFM010000037.1:1455-5979 GCA_963601305.1 bacterium
TAATACAATATTTATTTTTGTTTTTTCTAAATTAATTTATTTTTTTGTTTAAATTTCTTTTAAAACGTCTTCCATGGAACGCTTGATAATGTAATTGTAAACTTCCGCCAGTTCCCTCGGAGATATCGCCATCCCTGTCCGTATCCAGCGGATCGTCACATAACACATGGTCTGTGCATAATACTCTGCGATCAGTTCCGGTGTCAGCCAGACATATTTGCTCTTTTTGCCTCCGGTCTTCTCGCGGATGACACGGAGCAGGACATTCATCACACAGTACTGCGCAATGCTGCCAAAGGAGTTCTGTCCCTCCAGCTTGCTGGCTTTCATGTAGAATTCTTTTTCCTTCTCTATGTTGGAAAACAGTAAGATCAGTGCCTCGTTCATCATGCCATTGGCGATCAATGGCTCGATAGGTTCCAACAAATCATTGTTGATAATCCATTCCAGCAGTTCGTATTTGTCCTGAAAATGGTTATAAAAGGTCGGCCGGATTACCCCTGCCTTGTCCGTGATCTCTTTGATTGTAATCTTCTCAATCGGTTGTTTTAACACCAGTTCTCGAAAACTCTCCGCCAAAATCCGATCGGTCGCGCCTTTTCCCTGTCTCGTCATAACTCCCTCTTGTTCTAATCCCTATCGCAGTGCAGTCTTCACAATCGTAATTGATCTTCCTGCCACATCATCCCGGAGATTCAACAGCTCTCCTGTCTCTATTACTTTTACCAATGGGCGCAGCGAAAAATCCATAAAATTCTTAGCTATCACCGCATGCTGTCCATTGGACAATTCCACTTCACATCCTACCGGATACGCTGCGATCTTGCGTATAAAAATATTGACTAACTGCGGGTCAAACTCCACCCCCGCCATCGCCATCAGATACTCCATCGCCTCCGACGGAGACATCGGTTCTCTCGACGGCCGCTTGGACACCAGTGCATCATAGCTGTCTGCCAGCTTGATGATACGCGCAAACAGCGTAATCTCTTCCCGCTGCTTTCCAAATGGATATCCTTGTCCGTTGTACCACTCATGGTGCTCCATAATAGCCGTGTATACCTGTGAGGAAAAATTGTATGCACCACGTGTAAATTCCGCCCCCAGCTTCGGGTGGCTCTTCCATACTTCTCTGTCATTGCCGGTAAGCGGCCACTTGCCGCCTATGATATCCGGGTCAATAAAGCGCTTACCGATATCATGTAAAAATGCTGCTGTTCCCAACTGATATAGCGCATCGCGTGAGAGGCCATGCCTTGCCCCCACAATGATGGATAACATTCCAACATTGACCGAGTGATAAAAGATATAATCATCATAGTTCTTAATGTCAAGCATATTACACATAATATCGCCCTGACACAGGATATCTTCCACCACGGACTCCACGGTCCGAAGCACCTTCACTTCCTCCACGGGACGTTCCCGCTCTGTATCAAATGTAAACAGCTCATGCACCATCTTCAGTGCACATCGTCTGATTTCCGGGCTGAGCACTTCCTGTAATTCTATTCCGCGCGTGAACTCATCGTCAATGTAAATCCCCGGGAATCCAAGAAATTCCAGATTTGAAATGTATTCCGCATTCAGCAGGAGATGCTGCGCCAGCAGGAGACGTCCGGAACCGTCATAGATATCCTGCCCCAATGCCATTCCCGGCATCAGCTTACTTGTCGGTAAATAACGCATGTACTTTTTCCTCTCAGTTGAAACAATAGAATTATCTTATACTATTTATTCATCAAATTCAACTGTCACAAAGTACCCTTTTGGCGTTTCTTTGACATCTACAACCGTGCCCTCTCTCGACTTGATGCGCTGGCTCACCACATAGTTTGCGGACATCGCATAGGCTTTTCCCAATGTATAATAATACGAGTTCGGCAGCTTTCCCTCTGTGATCGGCAGTACATCGCCGACATTCAACAGACCGGTACGCTCCATCTTAAATTCTTCTCTTCTCATCACAAAGCCTCTTTTCTCTGCCAAAATGCACTCATTTGGGAAATGAGTACCCTTGTCAGCCGTTACCCATTATAGTATAATATTGCCATATTCTCAAGATATTTTATACTGGAGTTTAGGAGTATTATGAAAAATAATGAGCACATTCTGGATGAATTTTTATCTGAGGTCATCCACACTTTAAATTCCGAAGAAATCTATGACGCTATTATAAATTCTATGATTTCCCTGATAAATCCCGATGGTCTGCTTCTCGCATTAAACGGCGAGACCAAGCGTATCTTTCACGTAGCACGCAAATGGGGCGACATCTCATGTGAAAAAGATTATACGGTCTCCTGTGAAAAGTCCTGCGAGATGCTGATTAACTGCGATAGCTACGTCGCACTCTGCGATGCCCCGCAATCGCTGCTCTCCACCATGACCTTCCGCCAGCAGGACTGGCTTGCCTCTGAGCATATTTCCTGTTTTTACACGATCAAATACAACCAGAGCATTATCGGCTTTCTGTTCATCGCCACAAAGGACGGACGTCTGCCCTCCGACGATGACGTTGCCGCAATGCGCCGCATCTGCTATCTGGCAGCGCATGCCCTGCGCAATGCAAACCTCTACCAGAAAGCCTATCGCGCTTCCATCACAGATGATCTGACCTCGCTGTTTAACCGCAAACATGCCTTCGAGTGCATTGACAATGCATGTCTTGCACAGCGTGACACCTCCTTAATTCTGTTGGACATCGACGATTTCAAGCTCTACAACGAGCTCTATGGTGCCAAGGAGGGAGACCATCTGATCCAGCGCTGTGCCCGCATCGTGCTGCAGGAAATGGGCGAAAACGACCTGGCATTCCGCTTTGGTGCCGATGAGATCATGGTATTAATGGATAGCGGCAGCCCCAGCGAAGCCTCCGAGCTTGCCGGACGCATCATCTCCCGGATCTCCAACTCCCATGCCACCGATATGGTCTGGGATATTTCCGTTACCTGCGGTATTAGCAGCTACCCGGCAATCTCAAAAGACGCCTCCTCCTTTTTACACAATGTGGAGCAGGCGGTCTATTACGGAAAGCTGGACGGCAAGGGACAGCTCACCGTCTACCGCAAGGGACTGGAGAACCGTTCCCAGAACCCGGATATCCGCGCCGCTTACGAGCGTGTCGCACCGACGATCTACGCGCTGACCGCTGCTATCGACGCCAAGGACACCTACACGTTTATCCACTCGATGAACGTCTCCAAATACGCCGTTATTTTAGCGGAAGCCTTAGGCATGAACGAGAACGAGATTGAGATCATCCGTGACGCCGGCATGCTGCACGACATCGGCAAGATCAGTATTCCGGAGGATATTTTAAAAAAGACTTCCCGCCTGACCGACGAGGAATATGCCATCATGAAAACGCATGTGGAGAATTCCACCAAGATGATCCGCTATCTGCCGGATATGGACTACGTCATCCCCGCCGTTGTGGGACACCACGAGCGCTATGACGGCAAAGGTTACCCACGCGGGCTTGCCGGGGAAGAGATCCCGCTCATGGCACGGATTTTGACCATCGCAGACTGTTTTGACGCCATGACCGCAAGAAGACCTTATAAGCAGCCGAATTCCATTTCCTATGCGGTAGCCGAATTGCAGGCAAACAGCGGCACACAGTTTGACCCTGCACTGGTTACGGAATTTGTCCAGCTCATCTATGATGGGAAGATCAGCGTCACCGATAACATCCGGCCGTATATGGAGAAGAAGCTGTAAAAAATGGCATGAAGTCTACCGTACTTCATGCCATTTTCATTCCTCTCTGCTTATCTCTCCTCGTCGGAGTCGTCCACCTCGCGGAATTCCACATCCACAGCTGCTGCATCCTTGCGGAATGCCTCTGCCTCTCTCGCATATGCTTTTGTGGTGTGAACTACTTTCAGTGCCACCCACACATCCGATATTCCATCAAAAATCAGTGCAATACCGATAAACTGTAATGCCAGTGTCACCAGGCCGAATGCTTTTACAATGCAAAGCACACCAAATGCCAGACTGATTAACGCGATCACAAGCATGCTCCACCAGCGGTCATAACCGTTTTCTCTCGCCTCAAGGGCAAGCTTTATATCCTGGATTCCATGGACGCAGAGCACAACACCGATGACGATCGGCACCAGGCTCACGATGCTCTCCGGCTTAATGAATACCCAGACTCCCACAAGAAGTACGATCAATCCCAGCGGACCTGCTGCCGGATGAAGGCTGCGGTTCGTAAAGTAGCTGACCATCTGCACGACTCCCATAAAAATCAGTCCTGCTGCCAGTATCTTACAGAAAATATCAAGTGTCTCTGCCGGCCAGACCAGCAATACCACTCCCATGGCAATGCACACAAGCGCAGTCAGAATCACGTCTGCTTTTATCTGTTTTAAAAGCTCTCCCATCTCATTGTCTCCTTCTATGTATCTTTTTTATCGTCAGGCAACTACCTGTATGTTATTGAAACTATAGCACTTTTCTACTATCCATTCAAGCGTCATACCATTAAGACTTTCTAAAATTTTCTCCCACAAC
>CAVCFM010000038.1:0-3372 GCA_963601305.1 bacterium
TATCGGATGTCTCCACAAGATACTCTAACGTCTGCTGAATACCGGCACGTTTACATTCCATTCCGGACAATGAGCAGTCCAACGCATCGCACACCTGTAGTATCGTGCACTCGATATCTTTTATCTTTTGTTTTAACGGGAAACCGGAACCGTCTTTTCGCTCATGATGGGAAAGTACCATTTTTCTGGATAGCGGGTCCAGCCAGGCTTCGTTTTCCAGCGCAGAATACGCCAGTATGGTGTGTTTTCTGTACTCAAAGGCTTCTGCGGCAGAGCTTTTTTCAATCTCATAATTGGTGTAGGGAACCGTGATATACCGGAGTCCCAGATCGTGCAACAGGCAGCCCAGGGCAATCTGATGCAGCGACTCCTCGCCAAGCCCGAGCTTTCTTGCCACCATAACAGAGAGCAATGTCACCATAATGGTGTGCTCGTACAGATTGGCATTTCGCTCCTCCATATCGATAACCATATTTTCGTCCGCTAAAAGTAAATCCGCCACAATGTCATCTGCCAGCGATTTGATTTTTTCCAGCGAATCTTTTCCCTGATAAATATGATTTTCCAATATCTTTTGCACTCTGCCTATGTATTCTTCTCTTTTTTCCCGGCTTACAATCTCGTGTGGCTCCTCCTCTTCCAAATAAGGATCTTCCACACAAACCGTGTCTATGCCCAGGAATGATATTAAATCCAGATATTCCGGCTTTAATATGGTACCTTTAGAAATCAGCACTTCCTTTTCTTCCGTGATTACCGGTTCCGCCAATTTCTCCCCGCCCTTTAGCGCAGTGACCAGTCGTATCCTCATACTTTATTACTCCGTCTTCCCCGTTCCCATAGCTCTGTTTAAAGCTTCCTTTTCCTCATCTGATAATACAATCACTGAATTTCCATCAATGATCTCCTTGATGTATGTGTAGCAGCCCTCTCTTGTGTGCATAGCATTGATAATAAATCCGTTATTCTTCACATCTAACATCGCCAGGGAGAAACTAAGTTTTCCACCCATTTCGTGGAATGCATCGTATTTTATCAATCCCATCTTCTGATAAGTCTTCTTCATATCAGAAAACAGCAGGTCGATATTTTTTGCATTTTCCTCATTTGCTGCTAAAAGCTGGTCTACCTGATCCAGTCTCTTAATCAATGTGTCCTCTAAGCTTGTTGCATTTTTACCCCCCATAAAAACGCGATAGCCTTTTTTCAACTTATGCATCTGTACAATATTTACAATTGTCAGTATCACCAACAGTAAAACGACAGCTGCCAATCCGATAATAATATAATCGGAATCAATTCCTAAGTATTGTGAAATCATGTCTGTGCCTTCCTATTTGAAATCATTCAAGAACATTTGTTCTTATTTGGTAATTGTCCGAATCAGATCGATGATCCTGTCGAGTTCTTCCATCGAATAATATTCGATTTCAATTTTTCCCTTTTTCTCATCTTTCTGATTGATGGCAACCTTTGTTCCTAAAATTGTTTTCATTTTTTCTTCTAAGTCGCGGTAAATTGCCTCCATCTTCGGATCCACTTTTGCAATTGCTTTTGCGTCCTGTGGATTATTTTTTTCCTGCTGTACTTTTTTTACTAATTTTTCAGTATCTCGGACGTTTAACTTATTATCAGCAACTTCTTCTGCAATTTCCAACTGACGCTCAGAATCGTCAATTCCAAGCAATGCACGGGCATGTCCGGTTGTAAGTCTTCCGGCAATCACCATCTCCTGCACACGCTCATTTAATTTTAATAAGCGCATGGAATTCGTAATTGCAGTTCTGCTCTTGGATACCCGCTCTGCCAGCTCGTCCTGTTTTAAGTTGAACTCTGTCAAAAGCTTTTTGTATGCAACTGCTTCCTCGATTGGATTTAAATCCTCGCGTTGGATATTCTCAATCAGAGATATCTCTGCCTTTTCCTGCTCCGTCAGATCCTTGATGATGACAGGTATTTCTTTTAACTCTGCCATTTTGGCTGCACGCCATCTGCGCTCGCCGGCAACAATCTCATAATATCCCTTTTTATCCTGCACTAACAGTGGCTGCAACACACCAAACTGTTTGATGGACTCTGATAATTCCACCAGTGCATCCTCGTCAAAATTCTTTCTCGGCTGCTCACGGTTTGGCTCCACTTTATTGATATTTACAAAGATACCTTCGACTACTTTTTCATTTTTCTTTTTTGTCTCCCCTGCTTCCGGGGCTGCTTTTGCACTTACTTTATTTGGAATTAAGGAATCAATTCCTTTTCCTAATCCACCCTTTTTTGCTGTAGCCATTACATACCTGTCCTTTCCATTACTTCCTTCGCCAATAAACGATAACTCTCTGTTCCTGCAGATTTGGCATCGTATAAATTAATTGGCAATCCATGCGATGGTGCTTCCGCCAATCGGATATTTCTAGGTATCAATGTCTCATAGATATTGGCATCCAGATTTTCCTTTACGTTATCTACAACCTGATTGGATAAATTTGTTCTCACATCATACATCGTAAATACAACGCCATCAATTACGAGTTCCGGATTTAATCGCTGCTGTACTAAGTCAATTGTGTGAATTAACTGGCTTAATCCCTCCAATGCATAATATTCACATTGGATTGGAACTAATACGGAGTCCGCCGTTGTCATTGCATTGATTGTCAGCATGTTCAGTGAAGGCGGGCAATCAATAATGATATAGTCGTAATCATCCCGGATATAATCTACTGCATTTTTCAGTATATATTCCTTCTCCGGAATTCCTAACAGTTCAATCTCTGCACCTGCCAAATTCACATTTGAAGGGATAATTTTCATGCCATCCACGACTGTGTCTGTCATACTCTCTTTGATGGAGCACTCGTCTAACATTAACTGATACACTGTATTTTCTACCGCATTTTTGTCAACACCCAATCCACTTGTCATATTTCCCTGTGGATCCAGGTCAATCGTCAACACCTTTTTACCCGCTTCCGCAAGGCAGGAAGATAAATTAATTGCTGTTGTTGTCTTACCAACACCGCCTTTTTGGTTTGCGATTGCTATAATTCTGCTCATATATTCTCCTTATTTCGTTTTATCCAAGCTGCTTTTTGCTATTTTATCTTTCAATCTCGAAATACTAAAACGTTCTTTTTTATTATAACATTATTCGTTTTTATTTACTATAGTTAAAATGTTTCATGTGAAACATTTTTGTATTATATCTAATACTTTACTGTTTTGCTTTATCTCTGTGCATTTTGTATTTGCATTTTGTGATTGTATTTATATCATTTTCTGCATATATTCTTATTTTATGAGCAGTAATTTTCTTTATTTATGACTATACTTGATTCTCTATATATAGAAAAATGCTTCTTGTTCTATTATTAC
>CAVCFM010000039.1:0-2125 GCA_963601305.1 bacterium
CGGGTCCTTGATAATCTGGGGCAGTTCCACGATATAGTAGAGCAACCGCGTTCCCACCATACCGCCGATGATCGCACAGAAAAATATTCCGAAGATAATGTCTTCGTCATAACCCCGCTTTTTGCCTCGTTTTGTTGTCATAAGCAGCGCTGTTAAAAATCCAATTGCTATCATAAGACCATACATGTGAAATGTAATCGGTCCAACGTGAATGTCATTAAACATAATTCCTCATTTCCGCACCGTTGTGCTGTCTGGTTCAATATCCGTAAATGTCATATATCTCATCGGTGTATACACCGGTCTCTTTGTATACGATCAATGGTTTTTCCACCGTAAGCCTTGATCTGCCGCCCCGCAGCCCCTCGATCAGAACCATGTTCGGCTCCTTATCGATATAAGGGTAGACCAGCTTCATGCGCTTTGGCTCTATCTTGTATTCCACCATTTTAGAAAAAATCTCTGCCAGCCGAAACGGGCGGTGTACCATATAAAATCTTCCCCCCGGCTTTAACAGCTTTGCGCTCTCCCGCAAAATATCGTCCAGTGTGCACAGCACCTCGTGTCTTGCGATCGCCTTTGCCTCCGAGGCAGAGCTAAGCCCGTGCTCTCCGATCATATACGGGGGATTTGTCGTGATAATATCAAAAGAAGATGCTCCAAAAATCTTTGAAGCATCCTTAATATCACCAGTGACAACTTTTATTCTGTCCGCAAGGTCGTTGTATAATACGCTGCGTCTGGCCATATCTGCGCTTTCTTCCTGTATCTCCAACGCGGTAAAATCCTCGCCGTCCGTTTTTGCCTCCATAAGGATCGGAATAATTCCTGTGCCGGTTCCAAGATCCAGGCAGCGCTCCCCGCGCTTTGCCTTTGCAAACCCGGATAAAAGCACGGCATCCATCCCGAAGCAAAAACGCGCCGGGTCCTGAATGATATAATATCCATTGCGGTGTAACTCGTCCAACCGCTCATTTTCATGCACAAGGTCGCTTTTATTTTCCTTCGTCAAACTTGGATTTTCCTCCCTTGTCCTCTAACGCCGATAACTCTTTCATCTCTTCCTTCGTGAGCTTCATGTTATCTTTTCTGCGCTTTGGCTTAAACTTCAACTGCTCTACACTGTAATCCCTGAGTTCCTTCTCATCGTCAACCTCCACGAGGACTTTTACCATCTGGCGCAGCACGCTGACGGAAGATACCGTTCCCCGGAATCCGTCATCCGTGGTAACATAGTCGCCCACATTTGGAAGGCGGCTGTTTAAGTACTCATATGTCTCTTCCTCATTCTTCAGGCAGCACATCAGTCTGCCGCAAACGCCGGAAATCTTGGTCGGGTTAAGGGAAAGGTTCTGCTCCTTTGCCATCTTGATGGAAACAGGCGCAAACTCAGATAAGTAAGTATGGCAGCAAAGCGGTCTTCCGCAGATACCGATACCTCCCATAATCTTCGTCTCATCTCTCACACCGATCTGGCGCAGCTCAATACGGGTACGGAATACCGCAGCCAGATCTTTTACCAGCTCACGGAAATCAATTCGTCCATCTGCCGTAAAATAAAACAGCAGTTTATTGTTATCGAAGGTATATTCCGCCTCGACCAGCTTCATCTCTAACTTATGCTTCGCAATCTTCTCGAGACAGATCTTAAAGGCTTCCTTCTCCTTCTCTCTGTTCTTCGCCGCCTGCTTCTCGTCTGCCTCCGTGGCAATACGGATGACCGGCTTTAATGGCATGATGACTTCTTCCTCGAAAACATCCTTCGGTCCCATCATCACTGTTCCCATCTCGACACCCCGGGCTGTCTCCACGATCACGTGCATCCCGGCGTTTAACTTCAACTCTCCCGGTCCGAAAAAGTAAATCTTTCCCGCATGGCGGAAGCGTACTCCTACAACTTTTGTCATTCTAGTTCTCCTTTATAGTAAGCAGCAGCAACTCAATCACCAGATCAAAATTTACATTGGCATTCAGGCGTATCTGTGCCTTGCGCAATGCCTGTAAAATCTCCTCAATTCCGTTGTACGAGCTCTTTTCTGCCTGTCTTTTTATATCATAGACTTCGTCCTTAAAAATCAGTCCGTTCACATCGCCGGTTGCCTTAAACAGCAGCACATCGCGATAC
>CAVCFM010000039.1:2155-6214 GCA_963601305.1 bacterium
GGTCAAAGTAATCGTTGATCTGAAGCTTATACTGGCTGATCTGCTTCACCGCCTCGGTCATCTCATAAAGGTCGATATCCTTGATGCGCTTTAACAGCTGAAGCGCCGCTGCCTTCAACTCATTAAAATCCTCAGAGGATGCTAACTGTATCGCTTTGCCGACATTGCCCTGCGCAAAAGCAACGCAGATATCCGCCTGATAGTCCGGCACCTGATATTTGCTCATCAAAAACTGCTTAATCTGCTCATCCTGTACCACCTTGAGATTCAATGTGACACATCTGGATAAAATGGTTGGCAGAAAATTGTCCGCATTGGTGGTAAGCAGCAAAATGATGGCATATGCCGGTGGCTCCTCGATGGTCTTAAGAAGTGCATTCTGTGCCTGCACGTTCATTTTTTCCGCCTCATCAATAATGTAGATCTTGTGCTTGCTGCTGTACGGCTTGATCACAATATCGTTATTGACCTGCGTGCGGATGTCATCCACCGAGATCGTATTCGGCTTCTCATGACTCACGTAGATAATATCCGGCTGGTTGCGCCCGGCTGCCTGCTTGCAGGAATGACACTCCCCGCAAGGCTCCGTGCCCCCTGCCTCACACTGTAAGGTGGCTGCAAATGCCTCTGCCAACATCATTTTACCGGATTTGTCCGGTCCGTTTATAATGTATGCATGTGATACTTTATCCATAGCTATGGCATTCTGCAGATGCTCGATGATCTGCTCATGCCCTAAGATGTCCTTAAATCCTGCCATATTAGTCCTTTCTGCTAGGTCAGTATGTCTAACAGAAGTCCGCTGATCTGACCGATCTTGCTGAGGATGGAGATATGATCCTTCTCATCCTTTACCAGCTCCTGTGCCAATTCATCCAGATTGGCATCTATCAGCTTAATCAGTCCATACACTCTGTGACGTCCCCTGCGATCCAGAAAATTTTCTCTGGAAAATTTGTGAGAGCGGTAAACCACCTCGTTTAAAAACTCCCGGATCAATTCCCGGTATTTGCGTAAATCCCGGATATCCATATGTTCTGCAATACGATTACCCTGAAACGTAATGTCCGATAACATGGTGTCTATCTTCGCCTGTAACTCTGCATCCGTGATGGCACTTGCAAGTGTAAACTTAAAAGAACCGTCACCAATCTCTGTTGTGGCTGTATCCGGCACCTGTGTAACGGGTGTGGTCTGATTTACTTTGATATCCAATGTGCCACCTCCCTGATTTTTATCTCAAGTTTATTTTAGCATAAAATTTTTAATATTTTGTACTGTTTCTATTAAATCACGGTTAACAAATCGTGTTTCAATCTCCGCACTTTTTAGCTTTTCCTCCGAAAAATCCGCCGAGTCCGCCAAAAAACGCCTGCACATCTCCTCGTATCTCGGCTGCCCCTGCATGCGCTCCCGCTCGATGGCACGCATCAGGCGCTCCCCGTCCTCAACCTCCACGTAGATGGGAACCACGCGCTCCCGACCGAAATAATCCCGTATTTTCAGGTACGATTCCAATGTTCCGATCAGCAGATAATCCTGCCTCTTGTCCGCAATCTGGTGGTCATTTACCGTAAAATACTTCCAGATGCCATGAACCGTCTGATACGCGCGAAGCTCGATGACTTTTCCCGCCTCCTCAAACGCGGCAAGCTGCTCTTCGCTGCAGAAATAATACTCCACGCCCTCACGCTCACCTGCCCGCATGGGTCTTGTGGTATAGGGTATGACCTTTTTTAAGGAAAGCTGCTCATCCTGCATCAGCATCTTGTAAATGCTGTCCTTGCCGGAGGAACTTTTTCCCATGATACAATAGATTTTTCCCATTTATTATGCCCTTCTAGTATAATATAGTCTTTAAAAATATACAATCTTTATCCGTTCGGATGAGAGATTTGACCCGGACTGGAGGTTCAGCCCCTGCCCCAGGCACTCCCGCATTTTTCCGACAAACTCCCCGGTGATGACCTCCCCCGGCACAAGCATCGGGATGCCCGGCGGGTACAAATATACATACTCCGCTGACATTTGTCCGACTGCCTCATCAAAGGAGACTTCTTTTGCCTGCTGCTCTACCGCCTCCCAGATTTCCATGTTGCGCGGGTTCTCCTCGTACATGCGCCTGATAAAATTGCCCTGCGCGGATTTTACCTCCTGCCCGGACATCTGCTGCCCCTCCGGACACGGCATTTTTTCCTCATGAAGCTGCTCCCCGGAATATTTTACCTCGCACTCTGCATCCAACAAGTGAAGCGCATCCGCAAACCGCGCGAACCCTTCCTCCGTATCCATAATACTTGTCATGCCAAGCACATACGACGCAGACACCATTTCCATTTGCAGGTGGAATCTGTCCAATAGCTGCTGGTGCAATTCTTCCCCGCTCATTCCGCTATCTCCGGTAAAAACAACCAGCTTGGAATCATCCCAGTCATACGCCTCCCGGTCGGATAAATCCGCTCCCGTCAGCACATGCAGATGTTTTAAATCCGCCACTTCCTTATAAAAACGGTCCAGTCTGCTCCGATACCGCAAAAACAGCTCTTCCCCCTGCTCCCGGATCATTCCGATGCAGCGGTCCATTCCCGCCATAAACAGATACGACGGCGAACTGGTCTCAAAAATGCCAAGATAGCGTGCAACCTCTTCCTCCGGGATGCGCTCCGAGCACAGATGCAGCAGCGCAGTCTGCGTAAATGACGGCAATGTCTTATGCAGACTCATGATCACGGCATCTGCCCCCTGCATGACGGCACTATCCGGAAAGCCACCGCCAAATCCAAAATGGGCTCCATGGGCGCTGTCCACGATCAGTGGCACTCCATACCGATGCGCAACCTCTGCAATTCCGGCGATATCGGAGACAATTCCCTCATAGGTTGGTGAGGTGATGACAATCGCCTTACTGTCCGGATGTTTTTCCAATGCCGCTTTCACCTGCTCCGCCGTTATCTGTCCCTGCAGATCCATCCCGGTAATCTGCGGATAGAGATACTCTGCCGAAAGCTCCCGCAGATAAAGCGCATGGTAGACGGCTTTGTGACAATTCCGTGCGACGAGCACCTTATCCCGCTTTTTTGTGGCAGCGCTGATTGCCGCTAACAGCCCGCAGGTACTGCCATTTACCAGATAAAACGTCCGCCTGGCTCCGTACAGATTAGCTGCCCTCTGCTGCGCCTCCTTTAGGATTCCCTCCGCCTGATGCAGATTGTCGAATCCGTCCACCTCTGTGATATCAATGCCATAGGGATTTGGAAACGGCAGTTCCTGCCGCTTATGCCCCGGCATATGAAAAGGATATACATCTGATCTGTGATATGCAATTAATTGTTCCTGTAAATCCTTCATAGCACCTTCCTAATGTCAGTTTTTCTAAATCAGCCTGACTTCCTAATCCAAAAATCTTCCCAGATCCGGCATCCAGTCCCCGAAAAACACTTCGTCCCGGCAGATGGAGTTCCAGATATCCGTCAAAAATACCTCCAGGATATCCATGATCTCCTCCCACTGCGGTGCGGTCTTTTTCTGTTTGCGCAGATATTTTTCCCAGCGTTTTTTCATATAAGGATACTCCCGGTAGGAAAGTATTTCTGCCACACGCTCTTCCTTTGGCTCGATCGCCCCTTCTGCGCAGGCATCTGTCAGCATCTCCCGGATGTGGCGCCCGTTGACCGGCTCCTGTTTTAATATATGAAAAACTGCCTCATACGCCTCCATATCCGGGATCAATTCCATATTTTTTATAATGAGGATCAGGTTCTCCGCCAGGATATTCTCATAGGGATACTCCAGATATGTAAATTCCGTATCCCCAAACAGCCGGGCAGCCGTTCTCTTTTTCGGAACGATATCCGTCTGCTCCATCTCTATCACCTGCACGGTAAGTGGCACCGTCATCTCCTCAAACTCCCCGGTCAAGACGAGTTCCAGCACATTGTCCTTCATGGCAGCGCGGCCCTTCCATTTTATCTCGGGCACTTTTTCCTTTTTTAATATAGAAGCGATCATCACATATCCCATCATGACAGACAGCTTCTGTCCCGGAACTGGTTTTGCCGA
>CAVCFM010000040.1:0-1407 GCA_963601305.1 bacterium
TACGGGGCTGCACTTAAGTCGGCTAAGAAATCAGACGAGGCAGCGACGTCGGATGCTGCGGAGGACATGTTAAAGGACAGGGACACACCGGTATTAAAGAAGCGCTTGCTTGCATCTGTCGGGTTCCTTGTGGTGCTGATGTATTTTTCCATGGGACACATGATGTGGGGATGGCCGCTGCCGGCTTTCTTCGCGGACAATCATGTGGCGATGGGACTGGTGCAGATGCTCCTTACCATCATTGTCATGGTGATCAACCAGAAGTTTTTTATCAGTGGATTTAAGGGGCTGATCCACCGGGCGCCGAACATGGATACGCTGGTGGCGCTTGGTGCCGGTGCGGCCTTTGGATACAGCACCTATGCACTGTTTGCGATGACGGATGCACAGGTCAAGGGTGATATGGCAGGCGTTATGGCGTACATGCACGAATTTTATTTTGAGTCCGCGGCGATGATACTGACGCTTATTACCGTCGGAAAAATGTTGGAGGCGCGCTCGAAAGGCAAGACAACGGATGCCTTAAAGGGGCTGATGAAGCTGGCGCCGAAGACGGCTGTGCTGGTGCGCACCGATGAGAGTGGAGCGTCCGTCGAGGAGGAAGTGTCCATTGCGCAGGTAAAAAAAGGAGATATTTTTGTGGTGCGTCCGGGAGAAAATATCCCGGTGGACGGTGTGATCCTGGAGGGAAACAGTGCTGTCAATGAGGCGGCGCTGACCGGAGAGAGTATTCCGGTGGACAAGCAGGCGGGGGATACCGTGTCTGCGGCAACCGTAAACCAGTCCGGTTTTATCAAATGTGAGGCGACCCGTGTGGGCGAGGATACCACACTGTCACAGATCATCCAGATGGTCAGCGATGCGGCAGCGACAAAGGCGCCGATCGCCAAAGTGGCAGACAAAGTTTCCGGTGTGTTCGTTCCTGCGGTGATCACCATTGCATTAATCACGATTGTGGTGTGGCTGCTTGCGGGAGAGAGCGTAGGATTTGCATTGGCGCGCGGTATCTCCGTGTTAGTCATCAGCTGCCCATGCGCGCTGGGGTTAGCGACGCCGGTGGCAATTATGGTCGGCAACGGTGTCGGAGCCAAGTCCGGAATTATGTTTAAGACGGCAGTGTCGCTGGAAGAGACCGGTAAAATGCAGATCGTGGCACTCGATAAGACCGGAACCATTACCAACGGAACGCCGCGCGTGACTGACGTGATACCGGCGGAGGGTATTACAGGAGAGGAATTACTTTTCCTTGCCAATGCCCTGGAGCAGAAAAGTGAGCATCCACTGGCAAAGGCGGTCATCACCTATGGACAGGAGCAGAACATCACACCGGTGGAGGTGACAGAGTTTGAGGCGCTGCCGGGCAACGGTCTTGTGGGAAGTTACGAGGGTCACAGACTTTACGGCGGC
>CAVCFM010000040.1:1417-8786 GCA_963601305.1 bacterium
GGAAAATTTATCAGCGAAAAGCTCCGTGCTATGGGTTCCGGGAACAGGGACGCAGATGATACGAAGCAGCTTAGCGATTTACAGGAAAAAGCAGACCGTCTGGCAGAGCAGGGAAAGACACCACTGTTTTTTGCAAAGGATGAGGTGCTGTTAGGCGTCATTGCAGTAGCAGATGTCATCAAGGAAGACAGCAGACAGGCAGTGGCAGAATTACAGGATATGGGAATCCGCGTTGTCATGTTAACCGGAGACAATGAGCGCACAGCAAAAGCAATCGGAGCGCAGGCAGGTGTGGATGAAGTGATTGCCGGCGTACTCCCGGAGGGTAAGGAAAATGTGATCCGGGAATTGAAGAAACAAGGAAAAGTGGCCATGGTCGGAGACGGTATCAACGATGCACCGGCGTTGACGAGAGCGGACATGGGAATCGCCATCGGTGCGGGAACCGATATCGCCATCGATGCGGCGGACGTGGTGCTGATGAAGAGCAGAATGAGAGATGTACCGGCTGCCATCCGCTTGAGCCGTGCGACACTCCGCAACATTCACGAGAACCTGTTCTGGGCATTTATCTACAATATTATCGGAATTCCGCTGGCAGCAGGTGTGTGGATCCCGCTGTTCGGATGGAAGTTAAACCCGATGTTCGGGGCAGCAGCTATGAGTTTATCCAGCTTCTGTGTGGTGACGAACGCACTGCGCTTAAACTGGAAGAACATATATGACACAAAACATACCAAAAAGGTAAAACAGAACAAAGAGAGCCATAAGGAGGAAATCAAAATGGAAAAAACAATGAAGATCGAAGGCATGATGTGCGGACACTGTGAGGCGCGTGTGAAAAAAGCGTTAGAGGGTATCGAGGGCGTTACCGAGGCAGTGGTAAGCCATGAGAGTGGAACAGCCGTTGTAAAAATGGACAAAGAGATTGCGGCAGACACGTTAAAGGAAGCTGTGGAGGCACAGGATTACAAAGTAGTTGAAGTAAAATAAGTGATAAAAATTATCATTTATAAAAAAGCAGTTGAAATTCATTTTTTCCGAGCCTATAATAGTCGTTAAACGAAAGCGAAAACAGGAGGAAATATTATGTGGGATTGCTTTAAGAAAATAGACGCAAAGAAGACAGGTATTTTTGCAGCAGGAGTTCTGTTCGGAACAGCCGGCATCAAGGTTTTATCCAGTAAGGATGCCAAGAAGGTATATACGAACTGCACAGCAGCTGTCCTTCGTGCAAAAGAGTGCGTAATGAAGACCGCAACCTGCGTTCAGGAGAATGCACAGGACATCTACGCAGAGGCTCAGCAGATCAATGAGGATCGCAAAGCGGAAGCAGATGCCGTATACGGAGAAGAGACAGCAGAGGAAAGTGAAGAGAACAGCGCAGATACTGTCGAAGAGTAAGTGACATAAATGTAGCGGAGCTTGTTGAGACAGGCTCCGTTTTTTGTCCCTCTATATAAGTTCGCATACGAACACGATTATAAAATAGGAGATGGATACCTATGAAGTTTCAAATCAAACATGAGATGAAGGGACGCTTGCGCATCCATGTGTTACAGAACCGGATGTCTTATGAGCAGGCGGACACCCTACAGTATTATCTGATCAACCAGAAATTAGTCACATCGGCAAAAGTCTATGATCGTACCGGTGATGTGGCGATCTGTTATCTGGGAGAGCGGAAGGATATCTTAAAGCTCTTACAGGAATTTCAGTATGAAAAAGTGACGGTTCCGGAGGTATATATCAGTAATTCCGGACGCAAATTAAATGACGAATATTGGGAGAAATTAGTCAACAGTGTCGTGCTCCATTATGGCAAAAAGCTGTTTTTACCGGCAGCGGCGAGGGCTGTGATCACTGTGATAAAATCCACAAAATATATTTACAAGGGCGTGCGCACGTTGATGGCAGGCAAAATAGAGGTGCCGGTGCTGGATGCTACGGCAATCGGTGTGTCTTTGCTGCGCAGTGACTTTAACACCGCAGGATCTGTGATGTTCTTACTCGGAATCGGTGAGATATTAGAGGAGTGGACCCACAAGAAGTCCGTCGATGATCTGGCGCGCAGCATGTCTTTGAACATTGAAAAAGTATGGCTCTTGGGTGAGGACGGCGAAGTGCTTGTCTCTGCAAATGATGTGCATACCGATGACCTTGTGGTCGTACATATGGGCAATGTGGTTCCGTTTGACGGTATTGTCGTTGACGGCGAGGGTATGGTAAATCAGGCATCCTTAACCGGAGAATCCCTGCCGGTCAGAAAGACACCGGACGGAGTGGTCTATGCGGGAACCGTTCTTGAGGAAGGCGAGCTTACCGTGCGCGTCAAACAGACTAACGGAGCAAGCCGTTTCGATAAGATCGTGACTATGATCGAGGAGTCCGAAAAGTTAAAATCAGCAGTGGAAGGAAAAGCGGAGCACTTAGCAGACCGTCTGGTTCCATACACACTGGCGGGTACCGGTTTGACTTACCTTTTGACACGCAATACCACGAAGGCATTGTCGGTGCTGATGGTGGATTTCTCCTGTGCATTAAAGCTTGCAATGCCGATTTCTGTCTTGTCCGCTATCCGCGAGGCAAGCATTTACAACATGACGGTCAAGGGCGGCAAGTATCTGGAGGCAGTGGCAGAGGCAGATACCATTGTGTTTGACAAGACCGGTACACTGACGAAGGCACAGCCTACGGTGGCGAAGGTAGTTCCGTTTAACGGCGGCGACGAGGACGAACTTCTTCGGATTGCTGCGTGCCTGGAAGAACATTTCCCACACTCCATTGCAAATGCAGTCGTGGAAGCAGCAAAAGAGCGCGGATTAAGCCATGAGGAACAACATTCTAAGGTTGAGTATATCGTAGCACACGGAATTGCAACCACGATTGATGGAAAGCGTGCGGTCATCGGAAGTTATCACTTTGTCTTTGAGGATGAAAACTGTGTTGTCCCGGAGGGAATGGAGGAGCAGTTTGCGGCACTTCCAACCGAGTACTCTCATCTGTATCTTGCAATCGAGCATGTGCTTGAGGCGGTGATCTGCATCGAGGACCCGCTGCGCGAGGAGGCGTCTGCCGTAATCAACTCCTTAAAACTTGCAGGAATTAAGAAAGTGGTTATGATGACCGGAGACAGCGAGCGGACGGCGGCAGCCATTGCCCGCAAGGTCGGTGTGGACGAGTATTATTCAGAAGTACTTCCGGAGGACAAGGCGAACTTTGTCGAGCAGGAAAAAGCAAAGGGCAGAAAAGTCATTATGATAGGCGATGGTGTCAATGATTCACCCGCGCTTTCCGCTGCGGATGTGGGAATTGCCATCAGCGATGGCGCACAGATTGCAAGGGAGATCGCAGATATCACCATCGGTGCGGATAATCTCTATGAGATCGTGACATTAAAGGCTATCAGCAATGGCCTCATGAAGCGTATCCACAAGAATTACCGCATGATCGTCGGCATCAACACAGCGCTCATTGCACTGGGCGTAAGCGGTGTGATCACACCGACGACGTCAGCATTGCTTCATAATACTTCTACGCTTGCAATCAGTCTGAAAAGCATGGAAAATCTGTTGACAGAATAGTATTGACTTCCACCACAAGGCTTGATAAAGTTGTGATGTGGAGGAAAAGTATGCGTTACGTTACTTTAAGAGAAGCAAAGCCGGGCATGCGTCTGGCATATGATCTGTATGATTCGTTCGGAAGAACGTTAGTCGGAAGCAGCTGTGAGCTGACTCCTACATATATTGAAAAGTTATATCAATATGGGTTCGATGGAATCTATATCGAAGACCAGTTATCCGCAGATATCGAGGTGGAGACGGTTATCTCACCGCAGCTCCGCCAGAAGGGACTGGTATGCATCCGTGAGTGCGACATTGACGGATGCCACAATATCGCCAAGAATATGGTAGAGGAGATCATGGAGCGGGGCACCGTATCTTTGGATATGACGGATCTTCGCACCTATGATGACTACACCTATGCACATTCGGTCAACGTGGCAGTCATCTGCTGCGTGATCGGTGTGGGTATGGAGTTAAGCGAGAGTGATCTGACGCAGCTTGCCACAGCGGCATTGCTCCACGATCTGGGGAAATTATCGATCCCGCCGGAGATTTTGAATAAGCCAGGACGATTGACCCAGGAAGAATATCAGATTATGAAATCCCATGCAACGCTTTCGTATGAGTTGATCAGGGAGCGCTGGGATATTCCCTCTAATGTCAAGACAGCCGTGTTGTATCATCATGAGAATGTCGATGGAAGTGGCTACCCGCAGGGGATTGACGCATCACAGCAGAGTCTTTTTATCCGGATCCTGCACGTGGCGGATGTCTACGATGCGTTGGTTTCCAAGCGCCCTTACAAGGAACCGTACTCTCCTTATGAGGCTTCCGAGTACCTGATGGGTGCATGCGGAATTATGTTTGACAAAAAAGTTGTGGATACCCTGCTTCAATATGTACCGCTTTATCCGAAGGGAACAGAGATCGTGCTCTCTGACGGACGACCGGGTATTATTTTTGAAAATGCGGGGGTTCACAATCTGCGGCCGGTTATCCGCCTGTTTGATGGTGAACTGTTAGACCTGACAAAGCCGGAATATCTGCATCTGACATTGTCTACCAGCTGGGAGAATTCATGTGCACCGATGGAGGAGCTGGAAGAGAGCCGCAAGGAGATGGTCAAGGAATGGAAGCGCTACCGTATTATGGCTGTGGATGATATGAAGACCAATTTGCAGATGATCCGCGAGATATTAGAGCCACTTTACGATGTAACATTGGTAAAATCCGGCAGACAGGCGCTTCTTTATCTGGAGAAGAATCCATATCCGGATCTGATCCTGATGGACATTGATATGCCGGAGATGGACGGAATTGAGGCGACAAGACAGATCCAGAGCAAGACGGATCACAAGATACCAATTTTATTTGTAACTGCGTTGTGTGACAGAAATACTGTCATGATATGCCGGGATATGGATGTTGCGGGGTATATCGTGCGCCCGTACAAGCCGGTCTATATGAAGTCGGAGATTAAGCGTATTCTTACCGGACGGAGTGATATAGAATGATATTGGTATTTCAGATAAGCTGTCTACTTGTTACATTGTTTGTACTGCAACAATATATTACACTGGGAGTGTCCTCCCACATGCACCGCCTGCTGCCGCTGGTATTAGGTCTTATTGGTGTATACAATTTTTATAATATCATTGAATATCTGACGCAGGAGAGAATTTTGTTTAACAAGATGACGTACTTGTTGCTAATGCAGGTTCTCTATCTGCTTCTTTTTTATATGCTGGATTTCCTTCAGCTGAAAATCCCGGACTTTGTGGCAGCTATCCTGTTTGCTTCGCTGGTCGGGATCAATCTGGCATTAATCATCGGGTTCGATCAAAAAGAGATTTATGGTTTTGTCTATGTGATCTTTGTTTCTGTTTATATTATGATTATCTTAGGATTTGGCACCTATGCCTATGTGCACTACACATACAGCGAGAGAGAGCATGCGGTTACAAATATGCTCTATGTGGCGCTTCTGGTTCCGACGGCTGCAATTACAGTTCATCTGCTGCTTGCACATGGGCGAAGCGGAGTGCTTGTGTCTGGCGGTCTGGCGTGCAGCTGTCTGATATTCTGGCATCTGATGAAGACGGATCAGCTGATCGATACCAAAACTATTTTACAGGAAAATCTGTTTGATACGACGGATCTGGCGATTGTGTTGTTCGATGCGGATTACTATTATATAGAAGCAAACGCTGCGGCAAAACGTATTTTTCCAGAGCAGCTTGATATTCCGGCAAAAAAACGTAAAGCCGGGAAATACATCGATATGGTAAGAAATATTCCCAAAGGAAGAGAGAACAGACAGGAAGTGGAGGTGGATGGACGCCATCTGGAGTATCAGATGATGCCGGTCTATTACCATGGGAAGCTGCGTGGATATGCCCTCTATCTGGTGGATATCACAAAGCAGAAAAAAGAGACGCAGAGAATGGCAGGGCTTAAGTTAGAGGCAGAAAACCAGACCCAGGAAAAGAGCCGCTTCTTAGCGAGGATGGGACATGATCTGCGCAGTCCGCTGCACGCAATCATCGGCATCAGCAATATTCTGGAAGGAAAGCAGGAGATATCAGCGAGAAACCATGCACTTGTGTTACATATCCGGCGTGCAGGAAATACACTGCTTGAACTGGTAAATGCGATCCTTGATTATTCCAAATTGGAAGCCGGGCATTTGGAACTGGTACAGCGGAAGTATACGATGGAGAGTGTTCTGGAAGAACTTGCGCGCGAGTGTCTGATCAATCTGCAATCCAAACCGGTGGAATTTTCAGTGAGCATTTTAAATGAGCGTCCGAGCTATTCGGGGATGATATGCGTGTGCGGGAAATAATCCAGAATATTATGTCCAATGCGGTGAAGTTTACGGAGTCAGGCAGCATCCGCTGTGAAGTCAGCTGTCTCATGGAGGGAAATAGGGCGCTGTTTACCTGTAGTGTGATAGACAGTGGACCTGGCATGAGCCAGGAGAAAATAGGCCGCATATTTGATGAATATATTTCCTATGCAGACAGCAAAGTGTTAGAGGGCGCGGGGCTTGGGCTTTGCATTGTGCGCCAGCTTGCCGAGCTGATGGGAGGAGAGGTTTTAGCGCAGAGTGATGGCGTCCATGGCTCTACGGTGCAGGCTTCTTTTTACCAGGATGTGGCATCGGACACACTAAATCCGCCGATTGCTTATACCAAACGGCTTCTGATGCGGCAGTCCGCAATGTGGAATCATGCGATCAGACCGGACTGGGTGTTCCCGGAGGCAAAGGTGCTGATCGCGGATGATATGAAGATCAATCAGGAAATTTTCAAAGAGCTTGCACTGCCGTGGCAGTTTGAGCTTGTGGTTGCCCAAGATGGAAACGCAGCCGTGGAAGCGGCTAAAAAACAGGAATTTCAGATGATTTTCTTAGACCAGATGATGCCGGGGATGACAGGCGTGGAGGCTGCCAGGGAGATTGCGTCCTTCTCGAAGGCACCGTTGATACTGGTGTCGGCTGATTTTTCAGATGACAGTAAGCAGACGTATGCACAGGCGGGATTTGCGGATTTTCTTGCAAAGCCGATCCGGATGTCAGCGTTTCAGAAGATTGTCGAAAAGCATATGCCGAAGGAATACCGCAGATTGCCGGAGCGTGAGATGGAAAAAATGGCGTCGGGATATCGGAGCAGCATGCGCGCATACCGCAGGACGTTAGAGACGTTTGTGAATGAGATGAGTCCGCTGATCACACAGTTAGAGACATACGCCAGGGAAGATTTAAACCAGTTCCGTGTCAAAGTGCATGGCATCAAGGG
>CAVCFM010000041.1:0-874 GCA_963601305.1 bacterium
GCGCTGTCCTCCTCTGTAAAATGGCAGATTTTATGCGCATAGATATCGTCCATCATCTGACGGCATCCCTGTTCCAAAAACGGCTCTATCGCTTCCTTCGTGAACTTGATCAGAATCCGTTCATAGGGAGCCGCCCCCTCTGCTAATGTTCTGTGATAGACAAACGGCGGCGTCAATCCCACATCCCCCGCCTGATAGCGGTATGTCATCGTCGGCGTGATACATTTTCTCGCACCCGATATGATATACCCCATCTCATAGTAATCCGGCGCCATCTCCATGGACGGCATTGCATAATCTGCCTGAAAGGCTTTGTGTTCTACCCATATTTTCGTTCCTTCCGGAAGCGGTCTTGCCATATCATATCCTCCACAGGTCATAAAAACGTAGTTTCCTATCCTATTATCTGATAAAACCGGATGTTTTTCAACCTTTTTATGACTTATACTAGGAACCAGAAAAGAGAGGAGCAATTTTATGAGTCAAACAAGCAAACGAAATTCTGTCATTCGTACCTTAGCGTACGTCAAACCCCACTGGTACCTGATCGTGCTGTCCACCGTTACCGGCGTCATCAAACTGACACTGCCTTTAATTTTACCACAGGTTGTCAAGTACTTCACAGATGTGGTCTTGGCTGCGGGCAGCCCCTTTACCACGCAGGAAAAACTCTTTGAAATCTACAAATGGCTGTTCCTTCTGCTCGCCATTTATTTCCTGATCTACATCCCGGCAGCTTTTCTGCGGCAGGCAGGTTCCACGGAAGTATCCAACCGCATCATGTATGCGATGCGCGGACAGCTCTATGAGCACCTGCAGCTGATGGGTGCAAAGTTCCACCAGGAGAACAAATCCGGCAGCCTCGTGACCCGCA
>CAVCFM010000041.1:884-10591 GCA_963601305.1 bacterium
TGTTACAGATCAATGTTCCGCTGACGATTGTGGCTGCGATCACCCTTCCGCTCTCTGTCATCGCCACCAAAAAAATCCGGGAGCACATCCGCCGCAGCAGCAGAGACACGCAGAACCAGATTTCTGACATTTCCGGCTATATGCAGGAGCGCATGGCAGGTTACGCAGTCGTAAAGCTGTTTCACACGGAGGACTATGAACTGGAGCAGTTCGATGATATCTCCACCTCCATCTACGACTGCACCAAGAAGCGAAACCGTTTTTCCTCCCTGTGCGAAGCCATCACCGGCTCTTTTTCCGAGATTATCAGCGCCATCATCGTCTGCCTCTCCGCCGCAGCGATCGTCCACGACACAATGACCATCGGTGACATGATCGTCTTTTACTCCTATCTCGGCTACTTTATCACACCACTCCGCCGGTTCGCCGAGTTAAATGTCACCTACGCGAGAAGCATTGCCGGGATCGAGCGTGTCTATGAGATTCTCGACACGCCGCCTGATATCGTGGAAAAGGAAGATGCCATCGACCTTGCCCCGGATGCCCGTCTGGATATCGAGTTCTGCCATGTATCGTTCCAGTATGACAAACTTAGCACCGTCAAAAACTTGGACGACATCACATTTTCCATCCACGAGGGTGAAAAGGTGGCGTTGGTCGGCTCCAGCGGATGCGGCAAGACCACTCTGGTCAATCTGCTCACCCGTTTTTACGATGCAGACAGCGGCTCCATACGGATTGCCGGACGGCAGATATCCGATTACACCTTAGCATCCCTGTATCATCAGATGGGTATGGTCTTTCAGGATACCATTCTTTTCTCCGGAACCATCGCCGAAAATCTCTGCTACGGCAAACCGGACGCCACGATGGATGAAATGATCGCCGCTGCAAAGGCAGCCAACGCCTATGATTTTATTATGAAAACACCCGACAAATGGGACACCGTCTTAGGCGAGCGCGGCATCGGCCTCTCCGGTGGTCAAAAACAGCGTCTCTCCATCGCCAGAGTCTTCCTGTGCAATCCGAGACTCTTAATCCTCGACGAAGCCACAAGTGCACTGGACTCTGAGTCTGAGGAACTTGTGCAGAATGCACTCGATGCCCTGATGGAGAACCGGACCTCCATCGTCATCGCTCACCGGCTCTCCACGATCGTCGGAGCCGATAAAATTATTGTCATGGATAAGGGACATATTGTAGAGACCGGCACCCATGCCGAACTTCTGGCAAAAGGTGGCCGCTACAAGGAATTGTATGAGATGCAGTTTAAAGATGTGCTGTCAGCACAGTAAAGTAAAACATGTGCACTACCACTTCCCCTATAACTTCAAAAGAGCCGCTGTCCGGCAGATAATCTCTGCCGGACAACGGCTCTTGTTATGCTCTTCCCAAACCCCTGGGAGCAAATTCTTATCTCATATTCTATCTTAGAGAATAATCTTTTTCGGACACTTCTGTGCGCAGATACCACATCCGACACACTTCTCCTGGTCGATGTAAGCGACATTGTCAATGACATGTACCGCATCCTTCGGACAGTTCTTCTCGCAGAGATGACATCCGATACATCCAACGGAACAAGCTTTCATCACGTTCTTGCCAAGGTCCTTGGAGCTACACTGAACGATATGTTTTGCCTTGTAAGGGACCAGCTCGATCAAATGCTTCGGACAAGCTGCCACACATTTACCGCAGGCTTTACATACCTCCTTGTCAACGACTGCAATACCATCTACGATGTGGATTGCATCGAATGGACAAGCTTTCACACAGGAGCCATATCCAAGGCATCCATAATTACAGGATTTCGGACCACCGTTTGGCACAAATGCCATTGCTGCACAGTCCTCATTTCCGGTATACTCATAATCTTTGTTGGCTTTCTCACAGGTTCCTGCACATTTTACAAAAGCGACCTGTTTCTCGCCTTCCTCGGCAGCCACACCCATAATCTCTCCAACTTTTGCAGCAACCGGAGCGCCTCCAACCGGACACTGGTTGACCGGAGCTTCTCCTTTGACGATGGCAGCTGCCAGACCGGAAGAACATCCAGCGTAACCGCAGCCACCACAGTTGTTGCCCGGAAGCACTTCAAGAATTGCTTCCTCCCTCTCATCCACTTCAACTTTGAACTTCTCCCCGGAGATACCAAGGAAAAATCCAATCAAAATACCTACGCCACCGACTACGATGGCTGCAACCAAAATTGCTGTAATATTCATCTTCTTTTTCCTCCTAAATCATTCCCGAGAATCCCATGAAAGCGATGGACATCAATGCTGCTGTGATCAGCACGATTGCTGTACCCTGAAATGGTTTTGGGATATCGTTGTACTCGATCTTCTCACGAAGTCCTGCCATGATAACAATCGCGATCAGAAATCCGACTGCTGTTGCAAAACCATTTACAACACTCTCTAAAATTCCGTACTCTTTTGTGACATTGGTAAGTGCCACACCAAGCACTGCACAGTTTGTGGTGATCAATGGAAGGTATACACCTAAGCTCTCATAAAGAGGTGGCATATTTTTCTTTAAGAACATCTCCACGAACTGAACCAGCGCAGCAATTACAAGGATGAACACGATGGTCTGTAAATAGGTCAGATCAATACCACGGCTCATCAGCGCCTCATTTGCAAGGATAAATTTGTAAATCACTGCAGTTACAAAGGAAGAAATCGTGATGACAAACACGACTGCTCCACCCATTCCGGCAGCTGTCTCCGTCTTCTTGGATACACCTAAGAAGGGACAGATACCGAGGAACTGACTTAAAACAACGTTATTTACAATCGCAGAACCGATTGCAATTAAAAGTAATTCTTTCATCTGTACCTATCCTCCTACTCTGTTTTATCAGACGAAGCATCGCCTGCTGTTTTTGCTACTGTTTTCACAGTCTCTGCTGCCCCATCAGAAAGGCTGCGTCCGGTACACATTGCAGACTGTCCACAGCTTGCGCAGTCTCCGCTTAAGCATCCGGATGGCGCTGCAAGAGGTTTGCCCTTTGCTTCCATCTTCGCACGTACAATGTTCATGATCGCTACCAGGCATGCCAGTACTAAGAATGCACCAGGAGCCATTACGAAGATCGTGATCGGAGTGTAACCTGCCACACCGTTTGCCTTGTCTGCCAGTGGAAGAATCTGGAATCCGAAAATCTGTCCAGCGCCAAGGATCTCACGGATCAGACCGATAGAGGTCAGACCAAATGTGAAACCTAAGCCCATTCCGATACCATCAAAGATAGACGGAACAACTGGATTCTTGGATGCATAACTCTCGGCACGGCCAAGGATGATACAGTTTACAACGATCAGAGGAATGTACACACCCAAAGAGTCGGAAAGACTCGGTGTATAAGCCTGCATGATAAACTGTACCATAGTAACTAAGGATGCCACGATCACGATGAATGCCGGCATACGCACACCGTTCGGAATGACCTTACGGAATGCAGAAATCAGTAAGTTGGAACAGATCAAAACCACCGTTGTGGATAATCCCATTCCCAGTCCATTCATGGCAGATGAAGTAACCGCCAGTGTCGGACACATACCAAGCATCAATACGAAGGTTGGATTTTCCTTGATGATACCATTATATAAACGCTCTAAATTCTTATTCATTGTCCACACCTCCCTGCAATACGTTCTGGAAGTAACAGATGCATGCATTCACACCATTCGCCATTGCCTTAGAAGTAATGGTAGAACCGGAAATTGCCTCAATCTCATTGTCCGCAGTCGGAGCTGATTTGACAACGGTAAAGGAATCTACGTTCTTGCCCTCAAACTGTCCGTAGAACGCCTCTTCCTGTGCCTTCATACCTAATCCAGGTGTCTCAGCAATGGAAGTGATGGAATATCCGTTGACGGTTCCATCGTTCTGGATTCCAACGGAGAATGTGATGGTAGACTGGCTGGCATCTTTTGCAGTTACGGTGAGCACGTAACCTAATGTGCTTCCGCTTGCATCCTGTGCTTCCACTACGCTCTCAATCTCGTCAGAGTAACCGTTCTCACTCATCAGAGCTTCCGCTGCATCCGCATCAAAACTATCATAGTCAACAAAGGAATCTGCATCTTCAAAAACCTGTTTGTACGCAGACTGTGTCTTTTCGTAATTTACTTTCTCAATCGGGTCCTTGGTGATACCATATACCACGCCCAGAAGTAATCCCAAAACAATCGTGAAAGCAAATAAAACTAACGCATCATGAACAATTTTCTTATTCATCCTATTTGCCTCCTTCCTGGGTCTTTGGCTCCTTCACCTGACCAAAGGCTCTCGGTATGGTGCATTTCTCAATCATCGGTACAAATAAGTTGCTTAAGATGATCGCAAAAGAAACACCCTCTGCATTTGCGCCACAGGTACGGAACAATCCGGTTAAGACACCGCAGCAGATACCAAAGATGATCTGTCCCATCGGTGTGATCGGGGATGTCACATAATCAGTTGCCATAAAGAATGCACCAAGCATCAGACCGCCGCCGCAAAGCTGTGCGGTAATATAGTTGCCGTCAAATCCATGGCCACTGAAAAGCAGCATGAATACAACAAAGGATACGATGTAAGCTGCCGGGATACGCAGATCGATAACACCCATTAAAATCAGGAAAATCGCACCGATCAGGATCATAAGTGCAGATGTCTCACCGATGGTTCCGGATGTCTTACCGATCAACATATTCATGGTGTTGACTGCTTCGCCGTTTCTCATGGCAGCAAGCGGTGTTGCACCTGTGTAAGTATCTGTCACAAAGTTGGTCATATCAGCCGCAAAGGCAATTAAAAGGAAGCATCTTGCACCCAGCGCCGGGTTCATAAAGTTCTGTCCAAGTCCGCCAAACAGACCTTTGACAACAACAATCGCAAACACACCACCTAAAACAGCCTCCCATACCGGTAAGTTTACCGGAAGGTTCAATGCCAGAAGTAAACCGGTCACAACCGCACTTAAGTCACTGATGGTATCCTTTTTATGTACGATCTTATTGAAAATCCATTCAGATGCAACACAGCTTAAAATGGTTGCAACGATTAACAGTAATGCTTTTGGTCCAAAATTATATATACCGAATAAGCTTGTCGGAAGTAATGCGATAATTACATACAGCATAATCCTGCTTGTGGTATCTTTGGCACGCACGTGTGGTGATGAAGAAACATGATATAAATCACTCACGATAATCCACCTCTCTCTTCTCGTTTTTGTTATTTTGCAATATTATTTCTTGCGTTTTGCAGCTAAAACCTGCTTTTTCATCGTCTTAATGGACTGTGCCAACTGTCTCTTTGCAGGACAGACATAGCTACAGCTTCCACATTCGATACACTCTAATCCGTGCCATTTCTCAAATTCCTCGGAAAGACCACGGTCTCCCATCTTAGCCAGTCTGGATGGAATTAACTGCTCCGGGCAAGCCTCGACGCAGCGTCCGCAGTTGATACATGCGGATGGCTCAATCTCAGATACCGCATCCTTGGTCAGGCAAAGCAGGGAAGATGATGTCTTTGTTGTCGGGATATCTAATCCGAACATGGCAAATCCCATCATAGGACCACCGGAGATGATCTTCTCTGGCTGTGTCTTAAATCCACCTGCCGCATCTACTAACTCTGTATAGTTCGTTCCAATGCTGTATAAGAAGTTGCCTGGGTTTGCGATCGCATCACCTGTGATCGTGGAGATACGCTGCATAACAGGAATACCACGTTTTACTGCATTATATATTGCAATGATCGTCTCTACGTTGTCCACGATACATCCAGCATCTGCCGGGAGCATCTTGGAATTGATCGCACGACCGGTCACAGCGTAGATCAGCTGACGCTCACCACCCTGTGGGTATTTGGTCTGCAATGCGCATACCTCGATACGCGGCTCGTCTTTTACCAGCTCACGCAGCTTCTCGATACAATCCGGCTTATTGTCCTCGATACCGAGCACACCCTTCGCATTGTCAAACAGCTGAAGGATGATCTTCATACCTCCGACTAACTCTTCCGGATTCTCTAACATTCTGCGGTAGTCTGCCGTCAGATACGGTTCACACTCTGCGCAGTTTGCAATAATATACTCAATCTTTTCCGGCTCTTTTGGAGATAACTTTACATGTGTTGGGAATCCGGCTCCGCCCATTCCGACTACTCCGGCTTCCTTTACCTTTGCAATGATCTCCTCTTTTGACAGCGCGGTCACATCCTCCACTGCTGTGTACTCTACTTCCGTAAACTCTCCGTCATTCTCAATGACGATGGAATTCACCATATCTCCAACAGCTACACGGCGTGGCTCAATTGCCTTTACCGTGCCGGAAACCGACGCATAAATCGGGGATGACACAAAACCGCCTGCTTCTGCGATTTTCTGTCCTTTCAAAACTTTGTCGCCCTTCGCTACAACCGGTGTTGCCGGAGCGCCTATATGCTGTGATAACGGATAAACCATATCACCCTTCGGCACAACCTGCACTATTGGCTGATCTTTTGCGAACTCCTTTCCTTCAAAAGGATGGACGCCGCCTTTAAATGTTTTTGATCCCATTTTCGTGCCCCACTTTCTCTTTTTTGTATTGTATTCTATGTCAAAAGTCATAGAACACCTATCTTTTAGATTATATCATACTTGTGTTTATTTTGAACAATTTTCTTGTGTTTTTTTCGGTACATTTTGTTAAATCCTTCACAATTTTGTACAATTTTAGAAATTTGTAGCGCATAAAAACCGCCGGACTGTTATAATAAGTACAGCTAACGGAGGACATGTTATGATACACTGGCAAGATAAGATATCTTTTGATTTTACAAATCCGGAAATCGCATCTCACTTTACCGAAGATGCACTCTTTTTCGATATAGAGACCACCGGTTTTTCCCCGGCGCGCACATCGCTCTACCTGATCGGCTGCGCCAGCAGGCAGGGTGACTTACTGATCCTCGATCAGTTTTTTGCCGAGACACCACAGGATGAATCGGAGGTTCTGGCTGCTTTTCTCTCATTCGCAGCTTCGTATCGCACGATCATCACGTTTAACGGCATCGGCTTTGACATTCCTTACCTGAAAGCCAAATGCAGCAAATATCATATCGAAGACCCGTTTTCACAGTTTACTTACCTCGATATCTATAAGGAAGTTTCACATGTAAAACATCTGCTGAAGCTTCCCAATCTCAAGCAGAAAAGCATCGAGATTTTTCTTGGGATTGACCGCGAGGACGCTTACGGCGGCGGCGAGTTGATTGAGGTCTACCACTCCTACACGCGCCACCCCTCCGAGGAAGCCCTGTCGTTGTTAAAACAGCACAATTACGAAGACGTGCTCTACATGCCGAAACTGCTTCCGATCCTCGCCTACAACAAGCTGTCTTCCTGCGATATCCATATACAGTCTGTGAATGCCAACGAATATACGACCTATGAGCAGACCATCGGCAGGGAATTGTTTTTTACCGCTACAACAGACCTTCCGGTTCCGGCAGGCATATCTTACAGCTACGATGACCTGTATCTGACCTTATCCGGCGATACGCTGTCGCTTCGCGTGCGCCTGTATGACGGTGAGCTGCGCTACTACTATGAGGATTACAAAGAATACTATTATCTGCCGTCCGAGGACCGCGCCATCCATAAGAGTGTCGCCTCCTTCGTCGATAAGGAACACCGCAAAAAAGCCACCGCAAGCAACTGTTACATGCGAAAGCATGCGCTCTTCCTGCCGCAATACCAGGAACTGCACACACCTGCTTACCGCCTCATGCGCAATGATAAAAAAAGCTACTTCGAGCTTTCGGAGGACTTTATCGCTTCGTCCCAGCTGCAGCAGGATTACGTCAAGCATCTGCTCTGGCAGCTTATGCAAAAACCAAAGGCGCCACGCAGATAACTGCGTGTGCGCCCCGTGTCACAGAGCAAAGTGTGCGCCTCCCCCTGCATGTCACATAAAAAGCCGCTGTATATCTCGCAATGCGAAATATACAGCGGCTTTGTTTTATTTTTCACGCTCAAAGAAGAACGATTTGTCTCTCAAAAATCCAATCTCACGATAGTTCATAATCTGCTCGGTACTTCCGATAAACAGCATGCCTCCCGGCACCAGTGCGTTGTGGAACTTCTTGTAAATCTCGTCCTTCGCTTCCTCTGTAAAGTAGATGACTACATTTCTGCAGACGATCAGATTACATCCGGAAGGATACGGGTCTTTTAACAGATCATGCTCTTTGAATTCCACGCGTTTCTTAATCTCATCGGAAATCTGATAAGAATTACCGATTTTGGTAAAATATTTCTTCTTCAGATCATCCGGCACCGACGCGATGCTCTTTTCATTGTATAAGCCCATCCGTGCCGTGTCTAACACCTGCTTATCAATATCGGTTGCAATAATCTTGATATTGGTAAGTGGCAGATGTCTCGAGAGCGCCATTACCAGTGAGTATGGCTCGTCTCCTGTGGAGCAGGCTGCGCTCCAGATTTTCAGATTCTTGCCGTACTTCTGGATCAAGCGTGGGAACACATCGCTGTCAAGGATCTTCCACTGTTCCGGATTGCGATAAAACTCAGATACATTGATGGTAAGAAAGTTGATAAACTGTTCGAACTTTTCCTTGTCCTTTTTCAGCAGTGCCACGTACTCGTCGTATGTCTTAATATTATTCTTTGTAATTAAGGTGTTGATACGGCGGCGCATCTGCTTTTCCTTGTAGGCATTCAGATCAATCTTTGACAATGCCAGCACATCTTTTTTAAATTTTTCATAGTTGTCTGTCTCAAGCATACATTCATCCTCCGTTCTGTGACTAATGTACTATTTCTCTCTGTATGGAAATAGGCTTCTACACATGTGCAAAAGCCTATTTATAATCAGATCTTATTCTTCTTCGTTTGCAACTGCATCGATGTCAACATCTGCAACGTCTGCATCCTCTGTCTCTTCTGGAGCAAGTAATGCTTTCATGGATAAGCTAATCTTCTTGTCCTCCTCGTTGAAGTCAACAATCTTAGCCTCGATCTCCTGACCTACTTTTAATACATCAGATGGCTTCTCGATGTGCTCTTTTGCAATCTGAGATACATGTAACAATGCATCTACACCCGGTGCTAACTCTACGAATGCACCAAAGTCTGTCATTCTTGCAACTTTTCCAGTTACAACGTTACCTACTGCATACTTCTCAGCAGCACCATTCCATGGGTTCTCTGCCGGGAACTTCATGCTCAGTGCGATCTTGTTCTCGTTGATGTCTTTGATGAATACTCTTACGGTATCGCCAACGTTGAATACCTTCTTCGGGCTCTCTACTCTGCCCCAGGACATCTCAGAGATATGAAGTAAACCGTCTGCGCCGCCTAAGTCGATGAATGCGCCGAAATCAGTTACGTTCTTAACAGTTCCGTCTAATACATCACCAATCTTAATCTTTGCGAACAGTTCTTTCTGCTGCTCCATCTTCTTAGCAACTAAAAGCTGCTTTCTGTCGCCGATGATTCTTCTTCTCTTCGGGTTGAACTCGCTGATCACGAACTCAATCTCCTGATCTTTGTACTTGGTTAAATCCTTCTCATAAGAATCGGAAACAAGGCTTGCAGGAATAAATACTCTTGTCTCGTCTACGATGACACATAAACCACCGTCTAATACCTGTGCAACCTTTGCGGTTAACACTTCTTTGTTCTCAAATGCTTCCTCTAATCT
>CAVCFM010000042.1:0-2299 GCA_963601305.1 bacterium
CTCTATTCTCCGAGGAAATCCCATTTTCGGATCATGATATCACCGACCCATGCAATCACAGGGCCCAATGTCAGTGCCATTAAGAATGTCACAATGCCGATTTTGCCTCCGAAGATCATTCCTATCACCATAACCGTAAAATCAAATGCCATACGCACCGCACGGAACGGTACCTTCGGCAGATACTTCGAAACGATAAACGGAATCGCATCGTAAGGCGCCGTCCCCATATCCATATCCATGTAAACCGCCGCTGCCAGTACAAAAATAACCAGCGCCGGTACCAGCACACCGATGCGCACGCCCCAGGATGAGAAAGCTCCCTCCGGCAGGATCCGGCTCCACATCCAGGAAAAAAAGTCAATGGAATATCCCACCAGAAACATATTCGCCAGTGTGCCAAACCCCAGATTGCGTCCCCCGAATATCACAACGATCACCAGCAGGATCGTATTCAAGAGCGCCTGCCAGTTCCCAAGCGTCATCCCAATCCGCTTTGCGACCGCCACATTCATCAGCGTGCACGGGTCTGTTCCCAGATCTACCAGTAACAACAACGAAAGGGCAAACCCCATCACGATCACTGCGGCAACAACTGCAAAAAGCCTCCCCCAAAAATGCTTTTTGTCAAAAAAGCCTCTTATAATTTCTTTCATCACGTTTGATTTCCTTTATGTTTTGTTCCGCTCTCTATTATTGCAGAAAAATGCGGCGGCGACAACCATAAGTTTTTATTTCGTCTTGTTCTTTTCTACATGCATGTTCATCCCGGCAGACTGTCCGCCAGACACAACGTCCCCCATCCCAGCTGCGGATTGGGATACCCCACACGCTCCCTTCCATCATCCGGGGCAAAAATCCCCCCCAGCGGTCTGGCTCCCCGTATCAGGTATGCCTTTATCTTTTCCCCATAGAGATAACTGTCGTTGCCGCCCACGATTCCCCACTGCATCATCAGCGCGGCACTCCCTGTGACAAAAGGTGTTGCCATAGACGTGCCGGAGCGTGTCGCATATCCGCCGCCGGGGGCGCAGGAGGTAATCTCCACGCCGGGAGCCACCAGATCCGGCTTTACCTGGTTTGTCTCCCTGGTATAACCACGGCCGGAAAAAGCCGCCGGCTGATTAAATCTGGCATCATAAGCGCCGACTGTAATGACCTTCGATGCCGTAGAGGGAATCGTGAGCGTCGTCTCCTCCACGGGATACAAAAATCCGGTTCCTGCATTTAACACCCCGCCGGATGGCAGCCACATATTGTAATTTCCCTGCACAATGCGTTGCGGCACAAGCCTGATCTCCCAGATGCCGTTGTCAATGTACTCCCCCACAGGCAGCAATTCAAAATAGATTTCCTGAAACGGGCTGTAGGGACTCGGCATCCCGTAGTAAAAGAGGATTTCGGTCTGCTCTAAGGTAAAACGCTGCGCTCCCTGCACAGAGCGGATGGGTCCCACACTCCTGCCCCCGGGAGAAACCAGCGTGACGGCCGCCTCATCCGCATAGGACTTCCATATCTGCACATTCACCGTCGTCTCATAGCTGCTCACTGCAAGTTCCACGACAGATTCCTGCCCTAATGTCATACGCCCCGCTGTATGTACCGCCGTGTTTCCCTCATTGCCGCTGCCTGTGACTATCACACTCCGCCCCAAATTGGAGATATCATCGAGGAATGTCTCTATCAGCGACGTGCCGGAGTGACTGCCATAATTATTTCCAAAGCTTAAATTGAGTGCAATCGGACGCTTCAGCGCCTCCGCTTTGCGGATACAGTAATCCACCGCCTGCATCAGCTCAGTCGTTCGCGGGAATCCCTCCTCCCTCGCCGTCCCCAGTTTTACGATCAGAAGGTCGCTCTCATAGGCGACTCCCCGGTAGCGCCCGTCGGATGCCCGCCCATTTCCTGCCGCAATCCCCGCCACATGGGTGCCGTGCCCCGAAATGTCCCTGCTGGGACAGATTGCATTGCGCAATGCCTCCGTCGGCTGATTTAACGCAAGGTTGATCACCTCCCGGTCAAATTCTGTTCCAAGGAAATACCCTGCCGGAGGGCTCAGCACTTCCGGTTGGAACTGCTCTGTTCCTGCTGGGGACTGCGTCACCCCGGGCGCCGCCACTGTCCCCGCTGGAATTGTCTGGTCCCACAACGCCAGAATCCGCGTCGTCCCATCCGGATTTCTGAAATCCGGGTGGGCATAGTCGATTCCCGAGTCAATGACTGCCACCAGCACACCGCGCCCGGAGAGATTACGGCGGTTTACAGCTGTTTCACCCGCAGGCACGTTTTCCCCCTGTCC
>CAVCFM010000043.1:0-8526 GCA_963601305.1 bacterium
ACAGTTCAAGGAGCAGATCCGTATTGTCAAAGAAGTCATGCACAACCGCCAGGTATCTTCCGACATCAACCATCTGGTAAAAGGTGTCATGATCGAGAGTTATATCGAGGAAGGCAATCAGAAGATCGGCGACCATATCTATGGAAAATCCATCACCGACCCTTGCTTAGGCTGGGAGGATTCCCGGGATCTGATCTATTCCATCGCAGATATGTGCTAGGATATTTATCAGAAAAAATACCATCCGATGTACAAAAAGCACCGGATTCAGCAAACCTTTCATAGGTTTCTGCCTGAATCCGGCGCTTTCTCTATAATACTAAACTCATCCTCTTGGATGTGCTCTTACATACACTTCACGGATCTGGTTCTGGCCAATCTGCGCATATACCTGCGTAGTGGAGATGTCCGAATGTCCCAGCATCTTCTGCACCGCTTCCAGATCTGCCCCGTTTTTGACCATATGTGCCGCAAAGGAATGCCGCAGCATATGTGGTGTAATCTCGGCTTCAATTCCCGCCTTTTTTCCATAGGCTTTGATCAATTTCCAGAAGCCCTGACGGCTCATCGGCTGTCCCGAGCAATTGGTAAACAGCCAGTCTGACGTCTCATCTTCCACCAGCTTATCTCTGCCCTGCTCCAAGTATCTGGCAAGCGCCTCCTTCGCAACCGTTCCGAACGGTATGATTCTCTCTTTGTGTCCATCCTGACACATCAGATATTCCATCTTCAGATTGACATCTGACACTTTTAACGAGATCAATTCTGACACCCGGATTCCCGTCGCATATAAAAGTTCTAACATTGCTTTGTCCCGCAGCTCCTTCGGGCTTGTGCCTCCCGGCTGCTCCAGCAGACGGTTTACCTCCTCCGTCGTCAAGATCACCGGCATCTTTTTTTCAATCTTCGGTGCTTTCAAACGTTCCGACGGGTCCGATGCCACCTTGTGCTGCTTCTCCAGATAATGGTAAAACGCTTTCATGGAAGCAATGCTTCTTGAAATCGTCGCCGGCTTTCTGCCTGCCTGCTCCAAAAACAGAATATAAGAACTCAGACTTGTCGGGGTCACCTCGCCCGCACCACAAATCCCCTGTGCCATAAGATATTCCTGCATCTTTTTTAAATCACGCGCATAGGAAACTTCCGTGTTGGTAGAAGTCTGTTTTTCCTGATGAAGATATTGGATAAAATTCTGTATATCCTGTGTCATATGTATACCTGCCTGCTAAAAATTTGTCCCGAAGTACTTAACATAAAACATATTATAATAACAAGTAAAAGGAAAAGCAATCGCTATTTTTCCAGTATTTCCGCGGTTTTCCCGCAAAATACAACATATCGAAACATCACTTTTTCACCTACCACATCTTGTTATTCTACTTCAATAAATTTTTTCCAAAACGCTCCGCATCAGCCATGGATTTATATAACTTTCCGTAAAAATGCCAAGCCCGGCCAGACAGGCTGCCGCTATCACATACAAAATTTTAAATCGTATTTCCTGTTGTGCCGTATAGCTGTAGAGCGCCAGCAGATAACAGCCCCAGTGTGGGATTCCCGCGCACAAAATAATTGCAATCCCGGCAATTCCCAAATTCCAGAAGGAAGCCGCAAACAAAAATCCCAGAAGAACTGCCACAAGCCCTGTGGCGACGTAGCGCAGAACTTGTTTTCCAAACACTTTTGCAAGCAGCACACACAGCAAGATCATTTTGACGCGTTCCAACAACACATACGCCAAAAACCGCCACTGCACCGTCACCTGATATGCATCCTGTATCAGATAATAACGGCTGAGTATCTCGCAGGGACAGAGTTTTCCTTTTCCAATAAGATTCGCTGCCAGAATTCCCATTCCAAAAGCCAGAAGTATCAGCCACCTATATCGTTTCAATACAGCGGCTCCTTTTTTATTCTTCTCTCTATACCTATGATTGCATCCGGCAATTATTGCTCGTTTAAAAGATTTTTATATGCCAAAAGAGCTGCTACTGTCTTTGCATCCTGGATCTCTCCCGCATAAATCCTTTTGCACAACTCCTCGATCTCATATGCCTCCACATCTATGAACTCACCCTCGTCCAAATGCTGTTTTCCTGGCTTTAAGTTTTTTGCCAGATAGACATCAATAAACTCATCGCAAAAAGCCACCGTCGTTTTTAAGGACAGAAGAAAACTCAGATCATCGCTTTTGTACCCGGTCTCTTCCTCCAGCTCTCTTGCAGCACACACCTTAGTATCCTCTGTCACACTGTCGCGTGAGCCTGCCGGTATCTCTAAGGTCAACCTTTCAATCGCGTTCCGGTACTGCCGAACCATCAGTATCTTTCCATCATCCCGTACCGGCACGACCGCAGCCGCCCCTTTCCGGTGAGAGATAAAATCCCACTCCTCCACTTTGCCATCCGGCAGTTGCATCGTATCCGTATATATATCCAGAATTGCTCCGCTTTTAATCAGTTCTCTTTTTATCCGTTTTACCTGCTTATCCATCTTGCATCCTCCAACTATTATTTTTTGTTATCGTATCACTTTCCACGAAAAAAAGGAACCGTAACTTGGGATTATTCTATCCAAAGTCCGGTTCCTTACATCTCTTTTTTGTTATTTAGCGTAGTCTGTAACTCTCGATTCACGAATCACATTTACTTTAATCTGTCCTGGGTATTCCATCTCAGCTTCGATCTTCTTAGAAATCTCGCGTGCCAGCAATACCATATCTGCATCGCTGACCTGTTCTGGAACAACCATAATACGAATCTCCCTACCTGCCTGAATCGCAAAAGATTTTTCTACACCCTTAAATCCGTTTGAAATATCCTCTAACTGTTTTAATCTGTTTGAATATGTCTCTAATGTCTCTCTTCTTGCGCCTGGTCTTGCTGCACTGATCGTATCAGCAGCCTGCACAATACAAGCAATCAATGATTCCGGCTCAACATCGCCATGATGTGCCTCTACAGCATTGATAATAATTGGAGATTCTTTGTATTTTCTACATAAATCCACACCAATCTGAATATGGGAACCTTCCATGTCATGATCCACGGACTTTCCAATATCATGTAACAGACCTGCTCTCTTTGCAGTTCTGACATCAACACCAATCTCAGCAGCCAGTAATCCAGAAAGCTGAGCAACTTCAATAGAATGCTTTAACGCATTCTGACCGTAGCTTGTCCGGAACTTCATTCTACCAAGCAGACGAACTAATTCCGGATGAATTCCATGAACGCCAACCTCTAAAGTCGCAGCCTCACCTTCCTCACGAATCATTGTCTCAACTTCTTTTTGTGCCTTTTCTACCATTTCTTCAATTCTAGCTGGATGTATACGTCCATCTACAATTAATTTTTCTAATGCGATACGAGCAACCTCTCTCCGAATCGGATCAAATCCGGATAAAATTACTGCTTCCGGTGTATCATCGATGATTAAATCCACACCAGTCATGGTCTCTAACGTACGGATATTACGTCCTTCACGTCCAATAATCCTACCCTTCATCTCGTCACTCGGAAGCTGCACAACAGAAATTGTCGTCTCAGCCACATGGTCGGCTGCGCATTTCTGGATCGCAGTTACCACGTACTCCTTCGCTTTCTTGTCGGCTTCTTCCTTCGCTCTGTGTTCCATTTCTTTGATTAATTTTGCAGTATCAAGTTTAACATCTTCTTCAACGGTTTTTAAGAGATATTCCTTTGCCTGTTCGGAGGTTAATCCGGAGATTCTTTCCAGTTCCTGTAAACGCTCTTCATTGAGCTTTGCGACCTGCGCTTTCTGTTTGTTAATCTCTTCCTCTTTGGCGGCGAAACCAGCTTCACGCTTCTCAATAGCTTCCAGCTTCTTGTCCAGATTTTCTTCCTTCTGCACAACACGGCGTTCGCTACGCTGAATCTCTGCACGACGCTCTTTTACTTCCTTATCCAAATCGTTCTTCACACGAATGGACTCCTCTTTTACTTCGAGCATGGATTCACGCTTCTTGGTCTCCGCTGTCTTTACTGCCTCGTCAATAATCTCGCGTGCTTTCTCTTCTGCATTGCCAATCTTGGCTTCAGTCACCTTCTTATGGTATGCAGTCGTGATAAAGTACACAACTATCGCAGTAATTACCAGAGTTGCAACAACAGCAATCACTGTCTCCACAGGAGCACCTCCTTTATGAAATTTTCATTGTAGATATAACATCTAAAACTTGCGCTATCTGTCATAAATTACAATATATAAATATTATTCTATTTTACGAGTTATGTCAAGTAGATAACTGTTCAACATGCATAATATTGCATTGGTATTCCACTACAATACAACATATTGTATAAAAATATGTGCTATCTGTCCCCTCTTCCCATAGCACTTAAAATATCCCGGCTCTTAAAGCCTCTGCGCATCAAAAACTGGTACATGCGCCGCTTTTCTTTATCGTCCGCCTGTGTGTGATCATAGTGACGCTTTTCAAGGAGTTCACAGATCTGCTGCATCTCGTCTGACTCAAATTCTTCCTCAATCGCTAATGCGATCAAATCTCTGCCGACACCCTTTCTCATCAGATCCGTACTCAGCCTCTGCCTGCTTTTCTTCTCCTGATGATAGCGTACATAGGACTTTGCATACCGCAAATCATCCACATAGTGAAACTGCTTCACATAATCAATCGCCTTATCAATACATTCCTGCGGATAACCGTTCTTCTGAAGCTTATCCCGCAGCTGGTACTCGGTGCGGTCCATCTGCTCGAGCAAATGCATCGTGCGTTTCTTCGCCCGCAGTGTCACAATTGCAATGATCTTCTGATAAAGTTCTTCTGAAATTCCATCCTCACCGTGAAGAAGCTGCCACTCCTCCGGCTTGCTCAAGCTGCGGATCTCACTGCGGTACAGGGTCAGTTCCACTCTGTTGTCAAAGCGGAACCACACCCTGCCTTTCTCCTTCGGACGGACTTCCTCAATTCCTATCCCGTTCACTTACTTCTCATCCTGTTCCGGTGTCTTATCAGCCTCCGGTGCCTTCTTAGATGCCTCTGGTGTCTTCTTAGATGCTTCCGGCTCGCTGCTTTCTTCCTCCGGATCCGCACTGTAATGTGCACGCACTTTTGCCTCTACCTCTTCGCAGATCAATGGATTCTCTCTGAGATAAGTCTTGGCATTCTCGCGTCCCTGTCCAATCTTCTCGCCATTGTATGCATACCATGCGCCGGCTTTATTGATCACGCCAATATTCACTGCCAGGTCTAAGATATCTCCCTCCTTGGAAATTCCCTGACCGAACATAATATCAAACTCTGCCTCTTTAAATGGCGGTGCCACTTTGTTCTTTACGATCTTTACTCTGGTGTGGTTACCGACAATCTCGCCGCCCTGCTTTAATGCCTCCACTCTTCTGACATCGAGACGTACCGATGAGTAGAACTTTAATGCACGTCCACCTGTGGTTGTCTCCGGGTTACCGAACATGACACCAATCTTCTCACGCAGCTGGTTGATAAATATTACAATACAGTTTGACTTGCTGACAATGGATGTCAGCTTACGCAGTGCCTGGCTCATCAGTCGTGCCTGTAATCCCACATGGGAATCGCCCATCTCTCCGTCAATCTCGGCCTTCGGAACCAATGCGGCAACCGAGTCCACGATAACAATATCGATGGCTCCGGAACGTACCATGGTCTCTGCAATCTCAAGTGCCTGCTCACCGCAATCCGGCTGGGAGATATATAAATTGTCAATATCCACGCCGATATTCTTCGCATAGACCGGATCTAATGCATGCTCGGCATCAATAAATCCTGCAATTCCTCCGCGCTTCTGCACTTCAGCCACCGCATGAAGCGCCACGGTCGTCTTACCACTGGACTCCGGTCCATATATCTCGATAATTCTTCCCTTTGGAAGTCCACCAATTCCCAGTGCCAGATCTAAACTTAAAGAGCCGGTCGGAACCGCTTCCACGTTCATCTGTGCGGAGCTGTCTCCCAGCTTCATAACGGAACCTTTGCCGTATTGCTTCTCAATCTGTGAAATCGCAGCATCTAATGCTTTTAACTTGTCTTCCTTCGCCATCTTTCTTCCTCCATACGAACTCATTCACATGTATTTTTACGTTTGCGAACTTATGTTCGTTTTTTCTGTTTTAATAGTATTATAATTTCTTTTAAATGTCAACAATTAAATTATATCGATTATCTGTCCAATAATTGGGACACCTATCCCCTCCCATCCAAAATTTTTCATTCTACCTATTCTCTGATACCACAAAACTTGAAATATTGCAGAACCTGCAAAGAGACTGCCACATGCAGCCTTAAGATGTGCCACACCTCGGACGATGCGGCTGTTGGCGGCATACTTGCCTGCCAGATATTTTTATCTTATCATACTACTTTTGAAATTACAACATTTTTTCCAACGCTGGTTATTTCCCCATAATTTCAACCTTTTTTTCTACATTTTCTTAAGTTTGTCATTTTGTATAATTTAATTCTAGTTTTATTGTGGAAATTGCACACATAGAACAAATGCGCAAATCATGAACATGCTTTCCATCCGCTTCAATCGCTATTAATACATATCGTATTTTCTCAAAGAAAGCGTTAAAACAAGGCTGCCACTCACTATTGCCAGCCCACATACTATCTAGCCCTCATTAAACACTATGCCATTTTCCTTAACTCGTTCTCAAACAGTTCTCCTGCCGAATGATAGCCATGTATCCTACGCGGATAGCCATTCATCCAAGACTCTATAGCCTGGATCTCTTCTTCTGTCTTATCATCAAAATCTGTTCCTTTTGGTACTTTACGGCGCACAAGTTTATTTCCGTTTTCATTACTGCCACGTTCCCAGCTGCTATATGGATGACAGTAATATAATTGCGTTCTCTTTTCTCCTATATTCAATGCAGAGCGTTCTAATCCCTCCACATCTGCAAATTCGCTACCGTTATCTACCGTTATCGTCTTAAATACACATTTAAACATATCCGCGCCCCACTTATGCTCCAATCTATCCAACGCTGCCACTACCGCCTCATCCGTATGATCTGGCAGCTTAAATATAATTTCATTTCTGGTTTTTCTCTCCGTTAAAACCAATAATGTATTTTTTGATTTTCCCCTTTTACCAAGCACACTATCCATCTCCCAATGCCCGAATTCTTCCCTGGTATCTATTTTCTCCGGACGTTTTTCGATGCTGGTTCCTGCATTTGCCCTGGCTTGCTGCCTCCGGATTTTTTTATAATCACGCTTTTTATTTCTTTTCACTGGCAAATCTTTATTAGTCAATTTAAAAAAAATTCCCTTATCAATATAGCTATATAATGTAGTAGTACAGATGGTTGTATTAAATTCCTTTTCTTTTCCTTGTGCCTTTAATTCGCCCAGGACAGCCGCCGGACTATAATCTTCATTTACAATTTTATCTTCCAAATATTTTGCATACTTTATGTCACTGCCAATTTTCAATTGTGTTCCTCTAGCTTTTAAATTTTCATCACAACGCTTTTGCGCAATATCAGGACTATACCTTACTTCTTCCGTATAATCAGTATTAAGATGCACATATTGACCTCTTTTCAATTCATTATATATAGTACTACGATGCACCTGCAGCTGCTTGGCTATCTCCGAAACCCTATGCCCCGCAGTATATAAAGCTTCTATTTTTATCCTATCCGCCCATGTCAATTGATGGCTCCCCTTCACATTAGCCATATCAAGCACCCCATTTCATCTTTCGTTTCTGTATAAATTGTCAGCGGAGCCAAAATAAGCTCCGCTGATTTCTTCTACACCCATACTATTAATTTTCCCGCTATTACCCATTACCGCTAAAATTGATAAATATATCCTTCTCATCCTCTTATCAATCTTATTATTTTTCACATAATGCGATCATAATCAACGCACCCGTTTCTAATCTTTGGCGTCTCCAAGGTTTTCTCCGGGCAAATCATTGTGTACTCGATATACAATCCGGTTCACTTCGTGCCCGGGTCTCGACTCCGACTTTAATTTCTGTATATATCCAAATCAATGCCGAGAGTCTCCGACTATTAATTTATTTTTTTTAATGGGCGGCATCTCAACCGCCCGTCAATCTGTTATTTCTTGTCCGGTGTTGGCTTATATTGCTCGTCTCCTGTCTCAATATAGAGCATGAAATCATTTATCTTCTTCTCACTCCATCCGGCAGCCCTAAGCCCTAATACAAACCTTGCATTTTCCTGCATATTCATGTCTTCCATGTTTCCCCTTTCTGGCTTTCGCCTGTTACCTTTCGGTAATATTATAATACACCATTTTTTATATAATGTCAATGTTTTTATATACTATTTTTTATATTTTTTACACAGTTTTCATGCTATAATATAAACAATTCTATATTATTGGTTCTCCTGTTTCATTATCTATAAAAGATATTTTTAATTCAGCTCCTAATGCTTCCGCAACCTTTTCCAACTCCGATATTTTAAATGTATTACGCTTATATTTATTATTCATATTTTGCGGTGTCTGCCCTGTTC
>CAVCFM010000044.1:0-9467 GCA_963601305.1 bacterium
CGTAATCACTTTCATATACGTGTGTTCCTCATTGATCTCAACGCTCTCCACATCCTCAATCTCTCTCATCTCACGTTCCACTTCTGCCACCTGTGCTTCTGTCAGCTTTTTTGACAAATGATAATATCTTCCCATCATGACCTCCATTTCCAGACGTTCACATCGTCCGCCTTGCATCGCTTTGGTTAGTCTTCTCTAATCATCTATATTATACCTCTGTCTGGCAGAAATGGCTCACCGGTAAGCGAGATTATTTATCATTAGGCGTTTTTTCATCACCACTCATTTAAAAGCGGTCTTTTTCTTCCTCATACAACTGCGGCAAAATCGCTGCAAGATGCGTAAATTCTTTGATGTTGTGGGCGAACAGTCCCTTCGGGACTTCCACTGGCACTTTCACGCCGTCCGGCACCAGTTTGACCGGTTTGCCGTCCACGATCTGATAGCCGATCCAGAAACGGCTGCGCAGCTCGACGCCATCTGCCGTCTTGCGTATCATGTGGGTCATGACTGCTGCAACACCCTCGCCCGGTTTCGGACCGTGACCGTTTGCAGTCATCATCGAAGCACAGTACTTGCTGCCGACCTTCTCTCTGTCGTATCCCATGACAGCCGGGTCGCGGAACTCCAGGATCAGCTTATCCGGTCCCGGACCGATATCTTCCAACACTTCATGCACAGTCTCCCAGGTCCGCTCACGCATTGGAAGCGATGCATCCAGCGCGCGCTCTCTGTTCTGCTGTCTTGCATAATAATGGTCTTCCGGGTCCCAGATGCGATAACGCATATCCTCAAGACCGTGCCATGCGAACCACCACTCGAACATCTCCGGGGTCACTCCCGGCATCTGGGTGCAGTTTGCCACATAGGCTGTTCCGTTCTCAAATACGCCGTATCCGGCTTCCGTCTCAAAATATCCCTCATCAAAAAGCTTTGTGCGCTCCTCGATTGGAAGCATCTGCTCTTCTGACAACGGTCCTGCCGCTAAAATTGCCAGCTTGTCCTCCGGGATCGGAGTCATCGGCAGATCATAATACTTTGCATAGCTTAACTTTTTCTCTTCTTCCGTCAAAGGTCTTCTCTCTGCCATATACTTAATCCTCCGGTGCGTAGTCGAAACCGCTCCATACCGGTTTGCCGGTATACTCTTTCATCTTCTCCTCACCGGAAAGTGCACGGATAGCGCCGGAAGCCAGTGCCTCCATCTCAAAGTCACCACCGTAAATCTTGATCGGTGCGATCCAGCTGCATCGTTTTACGATCTGGTCTGTGAAATATTTATCCTTGCTGACACCACCGGTTAAGATGATACCATCTACTTTGCCCTCCAATACAACTGCATAAGAGCCGATGTATTTGCCGAGCTGGTATGCCATTGCATCGAAGATCAGTTTTGCATACTTGTCGCCTTTTTCAATGCGCTCGTCGATCACACGGGCATCATCGGTGCCAAGGTGTCCTAAAAGTCCGCCTGTCTTGCTGATCTTGGCGATCATTTCCTTCTCGGTGTATTTGCCGGAGAAGCACATCTTGATAAGCGGAACTGCCGGAACTTCACCGGAACGGTTTGGAGCCATCGGTCCATCGCCGTTTAACACATCGTTGCCGTCCACCATCAGACCATGCTTGTGAGCAGAGATGGAAAGTCCGCCTCCAACGTGGCATACGACAAAGTTGCACTCCTCGTACTTTTTACCGAGCTCTGTCGCGTAGCGGATCGCTACCTCTTTCTGATTCAGTACATGGATACGGCTCTCGCGGTACACACCCTTTAATCCGGTCACTCTCGCAAGGTCCTCAAACTCATCTACATCTGGTGGATTTACCAGCATTGCAGGTGCGCCGTATTCCTCTGAAAATGCGTGGATCAGCTGTGCGCCAAGGATTGCCGGATGCTTTACGGTAAGTCCCTCTCTTGAGTGCTGTAATAAGATATCATTTACCGGATAGATACCGCCTACCATGCTGTTTAATCCGCCGGAATATGCTGCAAATGCGTCCATATCCTTTAAGTCGATGCCAGCCTGCGCAAGCTCGGATAAAATGGTCTCCTTACGGTAAGGAAGCTGGTCGCTGATCTCTGCAAATGTTTTTAATTTTTCCGGATCATGGGAAACGTTTGCCTTAAAAATACACTCGGTTCCCTCAAACACTGCCAGTTTGGTAGAGGTGGAACCCGGGCTCAATGTAAAAATTTTATATGCCATATCGATACTCTCCTAATTCATTCTGATAGATTACTTGTTGTGTCTGACTTCATCCGGCGGCAATTATTTGTTTGCAGCCAGGATTACCATCGCGATATCGCCGACGATCTCCTCCACCGTTGCGCCTCTTGAGGAGTCTGCAACCGGTTTTGCAAATCCGGATAAAGTATGTCCGTAGCCTTTGCCCTTTGCAAAGCGCTGTACGATCTTGACTGCGATATTTGCTGCGTTTAACTCCGGGAATACCAGCACGTTTGCGCGTCCGGCAACCTCGGATTCATGGTCGACTTTCTTCTTTGCCACTTCCATATCAATAGCTGCATCCAACTGGAACTCACCGTCAATCTTAAGATCCGGGCGACGCTCCTTGGCAATCTTGATTGCCTCCAAAATCTTCTCTACGCTCTCGGCTGTACCGCTTCCGCAGGTGGAGAAGGATAAGAATGCCACTCTCGGCTCCCAGCCCATCAAAGCTTTGACATTATCCGCAGATGCGATGGCGATGGATGCTAACTCTTCCGGTGTCGGCTCCGGGTTTAATCCGCAGTCGGTAAATACGATACGGTTGCCTTCCGGTCCCTCGAATCCAGGTACCTCAAGCAATGCAAAAATGGATGGCACATCCACGCCCTCCTGCATACCGATACAGTTCTGTGCACAGAGCAGTACATCGCCGGTTGTGTTGACATGTCCGCAGAATGTACAGTCGACATCCCCTGCTGCCTCCATGATCATCGCATAATACATCGGGTTCTTCATTTTGCGCTTGCATGCTTTCTCGGAGAGCATACGCTCCTCGGTCAGATAGCGTGCGATCAGCTCGTCCCTCTTTGCCTCGTCTGTGATGTCCACGATCTCCATTCCCTCTAAGGAAACACCTGCTGCCTTTGCTGTCTCCTCGATAACTGCCGGGTCACTGACAAGCACCGGAACTCCAATTCCCGCATCTAAAACTTCTCTCGCTGCAAGCAGTGTCTTCTCGGCATCGCACTCCGGCAGTGCCACACGCTTCGGGGTCTGTTTTGCTTTCTCGATCAACTCTTCAATTAATGTCATCCTTCTTCTCCTTATCAAAAAACAAATGCGGCTCACTTTTTTATACGAAATCGGGGCTGCGACTCATATGCCACAGCCCCGAAGAGTCACATTTTTAATTAAATGCTATACTAGCGTGATACAAAATCGCCTGGTTTGTATTTCTGTCCAATGTACGGAACCTGAATGTAGGATTCGTATTTACCGCCGGTATGGATAATATGGTTGCCATGATTATCAGCATCCCATGCAAGTGGCTCGAACCATCCCTCACGGATATAACGTCCGGAAATCTGAACACGGATCTTCTCGCCCTTATGCCAGAAACGTGCAGAAGGTACAATTGCGATATCAACCGGAACGATCTCACCCTTGGATAATTTTAATTCTCTCTCATGTTTTAATACCGGGTTGAACTTGGTGGACAGTTTCTCATCTAACTCACGACGAGATACACGGCACTTGCCCCATGCACCTGGATGCGGCTCATTTAAGGTGAACCAAGGGATCCAGTTGCCATCGGCATCCGCTTTCTGGACATTGATAAATAAGTCCATATCGTCATGTCCGTCTGCTTCTACGAACATATGGATCATCATGTAACCGGTAAGCTCGGTATCCTCTTTGAACTGAAGGTCGAACTCTACCTGTCCGGTCTGTCCGTCGTAAGATACACTTGCCTCATTCTCTACCGGAGTCTCGCTCATCTCGTATACATCGCCGCCAATGTGCTTAGATGCATCGAAGTAGTATTTGCGGTACTCAGTTCTGTCTAACGGGAAGGAGGTCTCCGGTCTTCTCTGGCAGTAATCATTGTCATAAGCATCCATGACATCGACACGTACCTTTGGAGTCATCTCCCAGCCATTGTGGATATCCTTTAAGTAACGGTCATAGAACTTCTTCAGATCCTCTAAGTTCTCTGGTGTGTAGGTATCCGGCCACTCGAAGTCACGATGGATACGCAGCCATTTCTTACGGGATTTGCACTTGCGGAATGCCTTGATAGATCCCATCAGATGGAAGTGTGACATACCTGCTGTCTGATATACCGGAATACGGACTTTGGAGAAATCCGGGATCTTATCCTTCCAGTAACCGTTCATGAACGGATATTTCTGAGCCATAGCAACCTGGTCATCTACACCGCCGGTACCTGTAACCTGTGCTGCGATGAACTTGTTGAAGGAAAGTGCCGGAACACCGCCCTCGAAGAAGGACTCACGGTAAAGGTCTGTGGTGCACTCCCATGGTGCCATACATGCAAGGTGTGGTGGCTGCTCTGCTGCGATTCCCCACTGATGCATTGCAACACCGGAGTTACCGGACATACCAACTTTTCCGTTACACCAAGGCTGTGTTGCAACCCACTCTACGAAATCATATCCATCTTCTCTGTCCTGATGGGTAAACATATGTACATCGCCCTCGGAGTGACCTGCTCCACGCACGTCAACGTTGGCTACTGCGTAACCCTGATGGCACCAGTATGCCGGGTCCGGAGACTCGAATTTTGCCATATTAGAAACAGTCTGTGGTGGAACACCCATGATCTGCCACTCACTCATACCATCGCCAGGTCTCTTACCGAACCAGCTCCAGGATACGATAACCGGAACTTTGTTGGTCATGGAATCAACTGGTCTGTAGATATCCGTGTAGATGGTAACACCGTCACGCATCTTGACAGGAACATCCTGATCACACAGGATACCTGGTGCTGCCTCGTATGTTCTCTGGTTAAATGCAGGACAGAATCCCTGGCCCATACGTGCCATTGGATCCTCTGCGTTAGAGAGGTCTACCTCTTCCTGATTTGCTACCGGTTTTCTGGCTACACGGTAAACTGCTTCGATTTCTTCTCCCTGGAATACTTCCGTTTTGGTAAAGTATTCTACGCCAGGCTCTCGTTCAAAATCATTTCCCATTTTTGTAATCTCCTTCTTCCATCTAACACTAAAAAGTGTCTCTTATTCGTTCTCTAATAACTCGCATACATAATCTGCTGCTTCGCCGATGGTTTTCTTTCTGCGGAACTGCATGTAAGGTACTTCGATGTCAAATTCGTCCTCAAGGAATGTTGTGATCTGTGAGATATGTACGGATTTTGCATTTAAATCCTCTGCAAAACGTAAATCCTCGGTCATCTCTTCCGGTTTCTTACCGAATAAAGGTGCTCCCCTCTCAATAATCTTAGCAATCACTTCTGCTCTCTGGTCCATTTTTATATCCTCCTTTGAACTATAACACAAAAACAACTCATTGCGCTTTATGCCATAATTATATATAATCATTTTAGATGTTACAATGTACGGAAATCTAAATTAGCGCTGTGCATTTTTTAAATATTTGTGTTGCAGCACAATACCTTTTATCTTGTAAAAAACAGGAGTTTTTGCCTATGCTTTTATCACATATTATGACCAGTTTTCACAACTACGACAGGCAGTGGGTCTGCCAGTTCGACCGGGATTTAGACATCTATTCCTTTGCCTTTTTATCCGGCGCCACGAACTTCGAGTCCAACATTCTTTATTTCGGGAACGTGTCCGACCTTCCGGCCACGCCGCCTTCCATGAACCTGACCTTCGTGTGTATTAAGGATGCTGAGCTTCCTGCCGCATACCACGCCGGCAACCCGTCCACGTTGAATCTGATTACCTTGGACGCCAATGTCTCCGAGATGGCGGTACTTCGGATTTTGACTGACTTATTCGGCAACGCCGCCAGGGTCTCCAGCGGCCGCGCCCACTTGATCGAGGTGCTCCACTCCAACCAGGGACTTCAGTCCATCGTCGACACCGCTTACGACATCCTGCAAAACCCGGTCATCGTCGTCGACAGCAGTTACAAAATCCTCGCGATGTACCAGAATCCCGTCATCGCCGGTGAGCGCGACGACTTAGAGGAGCAGCGTTCCCTTGGCTACATGTTAAAAAGCAACGTGGAAGCCATGACAAAAGCAAAGCTCTACGAGCGCGCCAGGGAAAACGGCTATCCTTTCTACAACAAAGATGTGGATGCCAAATACGGCTGGATCACCGCTCTTGTATACATTCATGGGATTGAGGTCGGACAGATTGGTGTGATGGACAGCCAGCACCCGTTTTCCGACGTTGATTTCGAGCTGGTCGACTTTCTTTGCAAAGTCGTATCCCTCGAGTTGCAGAAAAGCGATTTTTACCGCACCAATCAGGGCCTGATGCACAGCTATTTTCTCTCGGATCTGTTGGACAATCAGGTGCACGACAGCTCTGCCATCGAGCAGCGTATCACAAACCTTGGCTGGAAGCTGTCCCAGAACCTGCACGTCATGCTCTTAAGCGACCACGCGAGGAACTTTTTCCACGGCAAAGCCCAGCTTATCACCCAGCAGCTGCATCACATGATGCCTGAGAGCCGCTGGGTCATCTATCACGGACAGATTGTCTTTTTGATCAGCTCGGACTCGCCGCAGTTTTTGTCATCCAACGAACAGATCCTCCATTACCTGGAGATCAACCATCTGTCCGCCGCCGTCAGCAATCAGTTCGGAAGCATTTTAGACATCCGCAAGCATTACCTTCAGGCGGTAAAAGCAGATATTTACGGGCAGCGTTTTCATCCGGATGAGCACATGCATCACTACGGCGATTACATGTTTTACCATATGGGAGAGATTGTCTCGGAGCAGTACGAGCTGTCTGATTTTTACCACCCCGGCGTCGTGGCGATCCGCGATTATGACAGAAAGCATCAGACAAATTTTCTGGAGACACTGCGGCTGTATCTTGTCCACATCGATGCCCCGGCTGCCGTTGCCGAGGAACTGTTTGTCCACAAAAATACGATCTTTTACCGCATCGCCAAGCTAAAAGAACAGTTTCACCTGAATCTTGACGACGGCGAGGAGCGCTTCAAGATCCATATGACGATAAAATTAATGGAGCTTGAGACATCATAAGTCCCAGGCTCCAGGATTACTCGTACAGAATTCAATCAATTCATGTACCTGTTTTTCATTTTCTACCTTCCACGCTGCAACCAGCTGGTGCAGTCCGATCTCATCTTCTATCGGGAAGAATTTAAAGTTGCTCTCCGGCTCGAAAAAGCTGCGGTAACCGATCGTCACGCCATCCCCGTTTTTCAACCCGATCTCCATGGAGCGGATATTCGGAAATTCCTTTAACTTGCCGATCGGCACACCTTTTTTCTCAAAATGGGTCAGGATACTGCTGCGCCCTGCCTCTGAATATTCCTCGGAAAACAGATAGATCGTCTCTCCCCGCAGATCTTCCACATTCAGATGTTCCTTTTCATAGTTGTGGTTCTTCGGTGGCACCACGATACACAGATGCAGCTCGCCCAGCGACTGCATATAGATATTGCGCTTTTCCCTCGGCACTTCCGTGTTCAGGGAAAAGATGACATCCACCTCACCGCTCTCCAACATCTTGCGCAGCTGGCTGAAGCCATGCACCTCATAGATGACTTCCATATTATTCTCAGCCAGCGTAAACTGTTCAAAAACCGGTGCAACCCGGTTGATGACTCCGTCAAACTCCACGATGCCGACACGGATCTTCTTGCTCTGCTTCTCCTCGGCATTTTTCGCGGCGCCGATGGCTTTCTCAGAACGCTGCAAAAGTTCCGTCCACTCACGGCACAGGATGCGTCCACCTTCCGTCAGCTCCACCTGCTTGGTGTCCCTCTTAAACAGCCGGATGCCAAGTTCCTCCTCCAGCTGCCTGATCTGCTTGCTGAGCGCCGGCTGTGAGATATAAAGCTCTCTCGCCGCCACTGTAAAATTCAGTGTCTCTGCAACTTTTAAGAAATACTCAATGCTCAAAAAGTTTAGTTTCCGCATAGTTCCACCATATCCTTTGCAATCTCGACAGCAGCATCATAGGCCTGCGGGTAATCGCCAACCTTGTCGATAAACGCATGGTCCATTCCTCGATACAAGATCGTCCGGTTCTCCACACCGTCGCGCTCTAACTTTCTCGCAAAAGCCTCTGCCGACAGACGCAGATAATCATACTCGCAAAGCACGGTGAGCGTCTTCGGAAGACCGCCAAGCGATTCCTGACATAACGGAGCAGCCAGCGGATCTTTTACCGGGCCATCCTCGCCCATATAAAGGCGCGCCATCTCTGCGGTAAGCGCTTTTAAGCTCACTGCTGCTCCCTGCGCCAACAGGTCATCATCCGGGATCTCATAGTCTGCCATGCGCCACTTGAAATCATCTAACTTCACACGGTTGACCAGCACCCCCGGGTAAAGCAACGCCTCGTAGCAGATACGTTTTTTCGCCACTTCTCCTGCCGCAAGCGCCTCACGCTCCAACAGACAGCATCCGATCGCCAGCGTGCCGCCTGCACTGTCGCCACCCACTGCAAGATAATTTTTATCTGCACCGATCTCATCTGCATGCTCCCATACCCAGTTTACCGTGTCATAGCAGTCGTAAAGTCCCTCCGGAAATGGATGTTCCGGAGCAAGCCTGTAGTCCACGCACACAAGGAGCATGTCGGATAACTCCGCTAAAATCTTACAGAAATTCTCCACCGTCTTTGTGGAACCTTCGATAAAAGCTCCGCCGTGGAAGAAAACCATCACCGGTTTTTTGTCCCTGCCACCAGCCGGTCGATACAGATAGACGGGTGTATCACCGTTTCTGGTCTGGATTGTCACAGATTCCTTTGTCACCTCGATTGAAGTGATATCGCGGTTCGGATATCCCGGGGTATCCCGGATCAACTGAACCGGAATTTCCACATACGCCGCCAGCGGATTGCCTTTTTCCTCCTCCGCCTTGCGGTTCCGATAGACTCTCGGGTCTAACACCGTTCCCTCCATCGGGTCCGGAATGTCCTTGACTTCCATCTGTACGCCATGGATTTCTTCCCGGTGCCCATTCTGTAATTTATCTAATAGTGTTCCCCATTCTTCTGTATATCTGCTCATTTTTCTATCTCCCTTTACGTATGTGCACTACATGTATTCCCTTACACAGCGTGTATTTCTTTACAGATGCATGCCCTTATGCGGGAAGTGGCACGCCATCGCGTGCCACCTGCTTTTGCCTGCTCTTTTTCTACTTTCTCTTCAGTCCCTTAAGCAGTAACTTCTGGAAAGCATCCACACCAACTCCAACATACCACACACCGGCTAACATTGCCACACCGATCTGGATTGGCAGGCTTCCGATGGCATCGATTCCCACCGGTGCCATAATGGTAAGTC
>CAVCFM010000045.1:0-2058 GCA_963601305.1 bacterium
ATTGCGATGGGCATCTCCCTCATTCCGTGCGGGAACAGAAAATTCAGATCATTATCCTTCATCGTGTAAGAAAACACATGGCGGTTCTCCATAAACATCCGGATTCCCAGATAGATTTCCTCGTCAATAATATGTTCGATCCGGCAGGCATTCCGCTCTGCCATCTCCTGATCCACCCCGGAAAGCAACAGGAGGAACTCGGTCAGACATCGGTGTTTCTCCAGATATTCCCTGCCCTTATTCACTCCGATCGTCGTCAGATAAAGGCGGTGTTTTTCATCCCGGAGCAGATAGCCCTCCTCTAACAGCTCCGCCACAACACGGTTTACCCGCGATACCGACACACCAAGATGCTTTACCAGATCTGCCCGTGTGATCTGATTTTCTCTTCGTTTCAGCAGATACATGGTCTCCAGATAATCCTCTTTTTCCTGCCTTGATATCATACGCATGCACACTCCCCTGTCCGTCATTAGTTAGCTAGGACTAACCAATTATATCACACTCTTTTATTTTGGCAAGTGTCAACCTGCGGATGCCAATCCGCCTCTTGACAGATAAATCCCTTGGGAATTAGAATAAGAAAAACAAACGAAACGTAAAAGAAAGGTTTTTCCATGAAAAAAATCAAACGTATCTTAGCGCTGCTTGGCGCCATCGTGCTTGCCGGTCTCTATGTCTCCACGATTTTTTGCGCCTTATCCGCAAACGAGAACTTTATGGATATGCTGATGGCATCCATTTACGCCACCGTGGTGGTTCCCGTTCTATTGTGGGCATATTCTTTTGTGTACAAGCTGGTAAAAGGAGACGAAGCAGACGCAAAAAACGAGGATAACTGAATCACTTCAGCTATCCTCGTTTTTTTATTCTTCAGTCTCACTTACCGTCTCTGTCTCTTCCTCGACCTTCATGTCCTCCGGCAACACGTTAAACGTTGTCGCAAGGTTCGTGTCGATCAGATACACCGAATCACTGTCATCACATTTCACATAATAATTTCCTGTGATCGCGTTCTTATCGCCAACGGCAATGCCAACCGTCTTATCCGCAGTCGTTACCGTCACTTCCGCTGCCGGGTCTGCCAGACCGTAATCGGACAGATCGTCGTAATCCGTGATCTCCTCGTCAGCCGTGATGCCACATGCATTTGCCAGCAGGGTCTCCACCTGGCTTTCCTCCAGATCCATTGTCGTATCGCCATCCCACAACCAGCTGTCGCCATCTTTTGTGTAGGAGTAGGTAGTTCCGTCCACCGTATAGGAAAATGCGGTGACATCCGACACTTCCATGTCTGTGACCGTCACGGTATTGGCTTCCTCCTCGGCTGCCTCCTGCTCTTCTTTGCTGCTGTTATAGTGACGCACGCCAAGATAGCAGACTGCAAGGATTACAATGATAAGAATTAATACCAGCATTTGTGTTTTTTGCTTTTTCATTATTTCTTTCTCCTTACCGCCCAGATTACAATACCTGTAATGATCAGCACAAGCGGTATCAGGATACTGCCTGCAAGACCGCCGATCAGCGTTGTCACAGAGGTAACTGTAATTGTGCCAAGTTCATATTCTTTTACCGGGATCACACTGGTGGAATCCGTACCGCTGTCCACAAGGCTTCCCAGAATGTCTGTAAACATGGACAGGTTGTTGCCGGATACGATCTCATCCGCAGAATCCGTAAATAAAAGCGGGCTTCCGACTACGACAAGCTGCATCGTGTTGTCGTCATCCACTGTTTTTTCTACCGCAAGCGCCACTGCCAGCGGTCCCATCGTGTCTCCTTCCTCATACTGGGAGGTTGTGACATTGGCTGCATCCGCCTTTGCCACTGCGGAATCAGATGTCTCAAGCAATGCCGTGTAAGTCAGATCATCAGACTCTGCCGGGTAGGTATATCCCTCACACAGCGGCGCAAAAATGTAGGAACCGCTTACCGATGATGTGTAATTGCTGTAGGACACATCCGGCAGCAGGTAATACGGGCTGCCCGGATAATAGCGCTGTCCGTCATTCTCCATCACGATTCCGGTCACGCGCTCAACGCCGTACTCCGAGA
>CAVCFM010000046.1:0-1181 GCA_963601305.1 bacterium
GTTCTGGCGCATACGCACAAATTCCGTCTCCGTGACGATCTTTGTCTCCACCGTATTCTTAAAGGCATCGTAGAGGATCTTCTGGCTTCCCTCACCGAGCGATGTCTTCTTGCCACCACGCTCCACGTAATTAATATCGCCATACCCAAACAGATCGTAATAGGCATCATTCGCACGGATTGTCTCCACATGGTCGTTCGTAAACTCATAGATTGCCACTGGCAATATCATGTTTGAAAACAGTAAATCCATCTGGGAATCATCGTTCCAGAGTTTATCCAGATTGTGCAGCTTGTTGTCATCATCCGAAGCTTTTTTGCTATTATCTAAAAATGCAAGTTCCTCATATTCTGCCACCGGCATCGGCTTTGCAAAATAGTATCCCTGCACGTATTCACAGCCAATACTGCGCAAGAATTCGGTCTGCTCATAATACTCCACGCCCTCGGCAACAACCGGCATTCCAAGCCATTTTGCCATGCGCACCACCGCAGCAAGGATATTTTCGCTTCGTCCGCGGTTCTCGGTATCCGCCAAAAACTTCATGTCAATTTTTAAGATATCGACCACGATATCCTTTAAGACATTTAAGGACGAATAACCGCTTCCAAAATCGTCCATCAGAATGGTAAATCCCTCACTCCTGAAATGTTCCATCATCTCCCGGATTGCCATCGGATTGTCTGTATAAGCACTCTCTGTCAGCTCCAGCTGTAACAGTCTGCGTGGAATATTGTATTTTTCTACCAGTCCACAGATGACCTCGACCAGCTTGGAATTGTAGAGACTGACTCTTGATATATTCACTGACACCGGCTCCGGGTTGCGCCCCTCATCCATCCAGCGGCGCAGCATCGCACATGTTTTCTCCCACACATAGTAATCCAGCTTCTGGATAAATCCGTTCCGCTCAAACACCGGGATAAAAAGTCCCGGCGACACAAGTCCCGTTCCCTCACTATTCCAGCGTACCAGCACCTCGCCACCGGATATCCGGTTGCTGCGCAGATCGAACTTGGGCTGTATGTAGAGTACAAATTCCTCGTTGTCAAGCGCACTGCGCATTCTATTTGTGATGCGCTGTTCCCTCATGATATTTTCACTCATCTCTTTGGAGTAAAATGCATAATTGGTAATATAATTGCCCTTGAAGAGCTTTAGAGCCAGATTTGTACGGTGGG
>CAVCFM010000046.1:1191-2989 GCA_963601305.1 bacterium
CGGTCGGACATCTCCGCAATGGAAATCTCCCGGTCTCTGATCCGGTAAATTCCGATGGACGGCATCAGGTCAAACTCCAGATTGTACTGCCGCAGTCTCGCGCGCATATACGCGGAAAATTCCCCGCTCTGTCCCTCATTCTGATACGGCATGCAGACCCCGAAGACATCCGCCTTAATTCTTCCGTATGTAATGTCAAACGTGCCTCCCGCGAACTTTTGCAGCTCACTTGCCAGATAACGCAGCAGGCGGTCGCCCTCCTCCATCCCGTAAAACGCATTAACCAGCTGGAACTTGTCAATATCAATGCGGACAAATGCATACTCCCGCTCCGGATGCATTTTCAGAAGATACTGGGTCACTTCGTAGAACTTGTCCTTATTGTAGATTCCAGTCAGCACATCATAATCCGCACGGTAACGCAGTTCTTTGTTCGAGTGCTGCTGGCTGCGCTCAATAACATTGTTCAACCGGAACTTCAATATATATGGGTCGTAAGGCTTGGCTATAAAATCCCACGCGCCAAGCTTCAGACACTCCCGCTCCACATCTGCGCTACTCTCTGTCGTTGCGACGATCACCGGTACCTTGCGGTATGCTTCCATAAAATTATACTGCCGTAAAAATTCAAACCCGTCAACCTGCGGCATCACCAGATCTAGCACAACCGCCGCAAACATATCCTGCAACGTCTGTGTGTTCAGTATCCGCAATGCATCGGCACCGTTATTCGTCTCAACCACATCGTATGTATCCTGTAAAATTCTGCGAAGCGTCAGCCTGTCAATCTCGGCATCATCCACGATCAAAACTTTTTCTCTCTTTGCAGCCATAGCACCCACCCCACTTTTGCTCTGCAACTGTTCTATCTCTCATTTCGCCTGATAAACTTATTATATCTTATCAAATTTTCTGTCTTTTTTCAATCCTTTACCGAGATAAAGTTAGAGAAAAAGTCCTATTTTTTTGAAAGTGTCAAAAAAACATATATTGCATATATAATTCATTAAATTCAGCATGCATCGCAAGATTCAGCTCACTCGCCATTCCTGCGATCCGCTCCACCTGTTCCTTTGCCTGCGACTCTCCAAGATAACGGATGGCTCCGTTTATGGCTCCATTTCCTATCGTCTTTATCTTTCCGGCAAAATACTCCGGGAACAGACCGATCGCAATTGCGTTCGCCTCCTCAATATAGCAGCCAAATCCGCCTGCCAGATAAACCTGCTCCGGCATCCCGCGCTCCGCAATAAGCGTCTCGATTCCGGCACGGATGGCGGATTTTCCCATCTGTATCTCCCGGATATCCTCCTGCAAAAACCGTATCTCCTCGGTCACTGGGAATCCCTCGTCAAACCACGGTTCCGCCAGGGTACCGTTTTCATCAACAAGCCCCAGGCGCACCAGCCCTGCCATCACGTCGATGATGGCGCTGCCGCACAGACCAGCCGGCGTTTCTTCCCCGATGGTCTCATACTCTGTCACAATCTTACCGGTCGCCGGATTGCGCGTCATCACGACACGGCTGATCGCCCCTGGAATTCCCGGCATCCCGCAGGAGATATTGCCACCTTCAAACACCGGGCCTGCCGCCGCGGATGTCACCAGAATTCCCGTTTTATCGCCGATCGCCATCTCTCCGTTGGTACCGATATCCAAAAGCATCGTCTGCCTATCCTGCTCCGCCATACCGCAGTCAAAAATCCCCGCCACGATATCTGCCCCCACAAACGCAGATATGCCAGGCAAAATAGTCACTTTTGCCTGCCCGTAAGTCTCATTTCGCAGCGTGATATCC
>CAVCFM010000047.1:0-4545 GCA_963601305.1 bacterium
ATCCAAGAGCGATAACTGCTTCCGGCATGATCGGCTGTGTAAGCGGGATACCAGCGATAGCAAAAGATGTTGCATAGATCGGATGAGCATGTACTACAGATCCTACGTCTGGTCTCTTCTGATATACACGCATGTGCATTTTAATCTCAGAAGATGGTTTGAAACCTTTGTTTGCCTGAAGAACGTTACCGTTCTCATCTACTTTACAGATAAACTCCGGTGTCATAAATCCTTTGGATACACCTGTTGGTGTGCAGAGGAATTCGTGGTCATTCAGTTTTACTGAGATGTTACCGTCATTAGCTGCTACCATGTTTCTGTTGTAGATCCGCTTTCCTATGTCGCAAATCTGTTTTTTGATTTCCATTTCGTTTACCATAAAACGAGTCCTCCTTAAAAATATGTATATATAGTTTGTTTATTTATCAATCATCCTGACTAAGATAGTCTAGGATGTCCTTGACACCTACTCCAGCCTTGGAATTGACGTGAAATATTTTTGAGACGCCTGCCAGTTCAAGCCACCGGTCTGCTAACGGTATGTTGGCATTCGGCAGGTCTATCTTTGTCACAATTCCAATCACCTCACGGTTCGCCTGGGATGCGCACCCCGGTGGGAAAAGACTGTACGGCTCTGTAGCGGAACAGAGAAGTCCGACAATGTCCGCTTCGTATGTATACAGTGCAAGCGCCTTTGCGAGTCTGTGGCTCTGGGAATATTCCCCCGGCGTGTCAATGACCATCTCGCCATGCTTTACATACTGGGTCTTGTCATAATGGATTTCTTCTCCTCGGAGCGCCTGGGTCAGCGTTGTCTTGCCAGCCTCGCTCCTGCCCATAAGAACCATTTTTTTCATGTTTTTGTAATTTCGCAGACCTGATATCCCAGCTTATTTGTCACGTAATCACTGATCGCCTGCATGGAAGCTTCCACCTCGCTGACTGTTCCCGTCACAATGAGTGAGCCGCTGAAGCGGTCCACAAACCCAAGCTTGATGCCGCTTGATTTCATCGCGATGTCCGCCATAATGATGGCTGTCTCTGACGGTGTGACTGTTGTGATCCCGATCGCTGCCTTTTCATAGTCAAGCTTTGGGTCTAACCCAAGCTTTTCATATAAGACTTTGTCAGGACTTGCAATGATATGTGCCAGTGTGATCTGCTTACCGGGAACAATTTCCTGGATGATTCTGGCTTTATCCTGATATCTGTCATAAAAATTTTCTGCCATACCTGCTCCTTTACTATCCGCCAATCTGGCAATGCAGCCTTGAGACATTCTCCACAACTTTTTTTAACATTTCCATGTGTTCCCTGTCCGGCGGAAGTATCTCTTTTAATGTGTAGGCTCTTCCGAGTCCGTCGTATTTGTCTGTTCCAAGTCTGTGATATGGAAGCAGATGTATCTTGGTAACTCCCGGAAGCTTATCTGCAAATCCGGCAATCGCTCCGATCTCCTCCGGCGTGTCGTTAAACGTCGGGATCACCGGGACCCGGATCACCAGATTCGTCTTTCCTGACTCGGCGATCTTCCTCGCATTTTCAAGCATCAGTTCATTCGACCTTCCGGTAAATTCCTTGTGCTTTTTCGGATTTGTATGCTTGATATCCATCAGGTACGTGTCGAGATACGGCAGGATGCCATCTATCACCTCGTAAGGTGCGCAGCCCATACTTTCCATGGCTGTCGTCATTCCTCTGCTCTTCGCCTCCGCGAGAAGCGCTCTCGCAAATTCCGGCTGACAGAGGCTCTCGCCTCCCGAGAGTGTAAGCCCTCCACCGCTTCTGCGGTAGAACTGCCAGTCTCTTGCCACTTCCTCCATGACCTCCGCCACTGTGACGTCACGCCCCGTGACTTTTGGTCTGCCATCGACCATCATGGTCTCTATCTCAAAATTCTGTGACTCGGGGTTGCAGCACCACCTGCATCTTAGGACACATCCTTTTAAGAAAACGATGGTCCGGATCCCCGGTCCGTCATGGATGGAATATCTCTGGATATCGAAGATACGTCCTTTCGTGTTTAACCATTCTTCCATGCTATGTCCTCACCAGTTTTAGAATCCCTGCTCTGTACGTCTTATGATGTCATCCTGCAGGCTCTTTGAGAGTGTGGTAAACAATGCGCTGTATCCGGCAACCCGGACAACCAGGTGCTTGTATTTCTCCGGATTCTTCTGTGCATCGAGAAGCGTCTCACGCGACACCACATTGAACTGCATGTGGCTTCCCTTCCTGTCAAAATAGGTCCGGATGTAATCCACGAACTTCTCTAGCGATTCATCACCGGCAAGCGCCGACGGGTGGAACTTCTGGTTAAACAGTGTTCCGTTGGAAGCAATTCCATGATCAAGCTTGGATACGGAGTTTGCTGTCGCTGTCGGTCCCTTGGTGTCATATCCGGCTGTCGGCGATACACCGTCTGCCACCGGCATTCCGGCATAGCGTCCGTCCGGTGTGGCTCCCGTCTGTGCTCCGAGTGGAACATTGGCGGATACCGGATAAAGTCCCGCCTGGAACATTCCGCCCCTCGGGTTGTGATACTGCAACAGCGGTTTGCTGTATGTATAAGCAGCTTCCCTCGCGAAAGCATCCACTGCATCGTCGTCATTGCCGAACTTCGGAACATCCTCGATCAGATCATGGATCTCCTTGAATCGCTTCAAATCTGCCTGTGTCACGGAGTTGTGGATGACTTCCTGTGTTGCTTTTGCCACAACATCCGGTGTCGCTGCCACCTGCTGCATCGCAAGCTCTCTCGCCACATCTCCTGCCACTCTGGCGACCACAAGGGAATTGACTTCCTTGCCATAGTTGAAAAGCAATGCTTTCTTCAACTCCGCCATCGTCACTTTTTTCTCATCAAACACAAGCGTTTTTACCACATATAGCGAGTCCGCAACGTTGGCAATTCCGAATCCCTGTGGACCGGTGAAGTTGTATATACAGCCTCCCTGCTCCGGTGTCTTTCCGGAATGGATACAGTCGTCTAACATACTTGCCAGATACGCCAACGGCGCCCGCTCTCTGTGCGCCTGATCAATCGCATTATCCGCATTCACTAACAGCGAAATGAAGTAATTCTGCTGTGTGATATATGCCTGCTTGAATTCCTCGAAGGTCTGCATATCCTCGACCTCTCCGGTCTTCGGTCCAATCTGTTCTCCGCAGTCGACTCCGTTCGAGAACACAAGCTCTAACGGTCTGCACATATTGTAAAACGCTGCATCGTGCCATCCCCAGGTTTTGCCCGGTGCCTGCGGTTCCACGCATCCGATGATGCTGTAGCCCCTCGCGTCCTGCAATGTCACACCTCTGCTCATCAGCGACGGGATGATCACCTCGTCATTGTAGTAAGCCGGAAGTCCGATTCCGGTGCGTGTGAGCTCTGCCGCTCTTATCAAAAGTTCTCTCGGCGAGCCATTCCAGACTCGGATGGACAGCGACGGCATCGGCAGGAATACATGCAAGGAAGCCTCGATACACATAAAGGACAAGTCATTGGTCACATCCAGTCCTTCCTCATTCTGTCCGCCGACGATCAGGTTCTGGAACAGGCTGTAACCGGCAAATCCCTTCGCTGATTCCGCATCACGACATTTATTTAAATCATTGAGCTTGACCCAGATACAGTCCATATATTCCTGTGCCTGTTCTCTTGTGAGAACCCCGGCGTCAATATCCTTTTTATAATATGGATACATGTACTGGTCAAAACGTCCCGGTGAAATGGAATGTCCCGAGGATTCCATCTGCAGTAGCTGCTGAACAAACCAGAAGCTCTGACATGCCTCGTAAAAGCTTGTCGCTCCCTTCGCCGGTACATGCTCACAGTTTGCTGCTATCGCAAGAAGTTCCTGCTTTCTGGTCTCATCCCTGCATGCATCTGCCTGCTTTCTTGCAAGCTTGGCATATCGCTTCGCGTATCGGATGACTGCCGCACAGGAGACAAGCATCGCTTCTAACAGTCTGCTCTTGGTCGCATAATCCGCATCTCCCGGCTTGCAGGTTGCAAGTTCGGTGCGGACACGCTCCATGATTCCCTCATAGCCGATGGCTAACACCTCGTCGTACTTGACGGTCACATGTCCGACACCATTGTAAAAATAGTTGCCCGGTGTAAACATGTTGTGCTCCATGGCCCGCAATGTCTCCGGCGCCATATACGCCGTGGCAAGCTCGCTGGTCGTCTTGCCCTTCCAGTAAGAATTCACCGCTAAAAGTTCCTGCTTCGTCTTGTCGGATATGTAAAACGGGTCTGCCTCTCTGGTCTCCACCGTGTCAAACTCTGCTTCCAGCCACTCATAGGAAAATTCCGGATATGTCTGGCATCCTCTCGGCGCCAGCGTCGAACTTCCGACGATCAGCTCTCCGTCCCGGATCGTGATCGGGATATTGTCGAGCACATGTGCAAAGGCGATTGCCTTGCGCAGCACCACCGGCTGATCTTCGTTTGCCCGGTATGCCTCCGTGTAGAGCACTGCTCTAGCTGATTCGATCTCTGGAAGCTTTGCATATAAGTCTTCCACCAATTTTGTAATTCGT
>CAVCFM010000048.1:0-4903 GCA_963601305.1 bacterium
TTTGCGGGTAATATCATCGATATGGATATTGGTTTGTCGATGGCGCAGGAGTTTGATGCACAGACAAATTCACAGGTAACGATTACCGGTAATATGTACAATTATTTTTTACTGTTGCTGTTGCTGGCAACGAATATGCATCACTATATTTTGCGGGCGATTGTGGATTCTTTTCAGGTGATTCCGGTAAACGGACAGGTCTTTGACTGGGACAGTCTGCTGACCTCCATGATCCGCTATATGGGAGATATGTTTGTGATCGCATTTCGCATTATCCTTCCGGTTTTTGCATGTATCATGATTTTGAACTGCATACTGGGAATTATGGCAAAGGTTGCGCCGCAGATGAACATGTTTGCGGTAGGTATCCAGATGAAGGTACTGGTGGGATTGTCGGTATTATTTCTGACGGTAACGCTGCTGCCTGGCATTAGCGATTTTGTCTTTACAGAGATGAAAAGAATGATAGTATCCATGATAGAAGGAATGTATTAGTTTGGAAGAGGGAAGAGGACGATTACTTCAATATAATCTTCAGTGGTTTGCAAAAGACGGACCGGGCGGTGAAAAAACAGAGCCCGCGACTGCTAAGAAGTTAAAGGAAGCCAGGGAAGACGGTAAGGTTGCAAAGAGCAAGGAGTTGACGGCGGCGTTTGATCTGATCGTATTATTCCTTGTCTTAAAAATATTCATGTCCATGATTGGCAATGGATTCATTGAGATCTTTCATTCCGTCTACACGTTGATGCCGGATTTTGTATCCATCAATGCCATGGAGGTATCATCGCAGTCTATTACCAATTTTATGTATATGATTTTGGTGCAGATGATAAAAATTGTTGCGCCGTTTTTTGTATTCGGTTTTGCAATTACATTTTTACTTAGTATTATACAGGTTGGCTGGAAGGTTTCGGCAAAGCCCATGAAGCCCAAGGCAGACCGTTTTAACCCTATCAATGGATTTAAGCGGATCTTTTCAAAGGATTCCTTATTTGAACTTTTAAAATCCATTTTGAAAATTATCATTATTATCTATGTCGCATATTCAGCAATCAAAGATCATGCGAACGATATTTTTATTTTGTATGATATATCACTCAATCAGGCGCTGGCGCTCTGCGGTGATGTGATCATAAATGCAGGTTTGAAAATTAGTCTTGTCTATCTGATTGTCGGTTTTGCAGATTTTATCTATCAGAAATATCGTTTTAACGAAGATATGAAAATGACAAAGCAGGAAGTCAAGGATGAATATAAAAATACAGAGGGAAATCCTGAGATTAAGGGGCGTCAGAGACAGCGGATGAGAGAGGCATCCAGACGGCGAATGATGCAGGATGTACCGAAGGCGGATGTGGTCATTACCAACCCGACCCATCTGGCAGTTGCGATCAAGTATGAGCCGGAAGTAAACCGGGCACCGATCGTGTTGGCAAAAGGTGAGGATTTTATAGCTCAGAAGATTCGTGAGGCTGCAAAGGAAAACAATATCAAAATCATAGAAAACAAACCGTTGGCGAGAATGTTGTATGCGAACGTGGATATCGGTGGAGAAATTCCACCGGAATTGTATCAGGCAGTAGCGGAGATCCTCGCAATGGTATATAATACTAGAAAGTAGATAACGAAGGAGGAAGCGGTATGAAAAAAGCTGACATTGGTGTTGCGCTTTATATACTGGCGGCAGTCATCTTTTTAATTGTGCCAATCAACTCCACTTTACTTGATGTAATGTTGGCGCTTAATATTTCAGTTGCTTTGATTGTACTTTTCAATACATTGTTTGTGAAAGAGGTCTTAGATATGTCCTTTTTCCCGACATTGTTATTGTTCACAACCATATTCCGTATATCTTTGAACGTGTCCTCGACACGTCTGATCCTGACAACCGGTTCACCGGGTAACGTCGTAGAGACTTTTGGTAATTTCGTAGGCGGCGGTGACATGATTGTCGGTGTCGTTGTATTTATCATTCTTATTATTATTCAGTTTGTGGTAATCAATAAAGGTTCTGAGCGTGTCGCTGAGGTAACAGCCCGCTTTACATTGGACGCTATGCCCGGTAAACAGATGGCGATCGATGCGGATCTAAACACCGGAGCAATCTCAGAGAAGGAAGCGAGGGAGCGCCGTAATAAGATACAGGAAGAGTCCAGCTTCTTCGGTTCCATGGATGGTGCTACAAAGTATGTAAAGGGAGATGCTGCGGCTGGTCTGATCATCACTTGTGTCAACCTGATCGGAGGTACCGCAATGGGCGTCCTTCGCCAGGGAATGGAATTCTCTGATGCAATCCAGCGCTATGGTCTGCTTACCATGGGTGATGGTCTGGTTTCCCAGATCCCTTCACTTCTGATATCCCTTGCAACCGGTATTCTTGTGACTAAGGCATCCAAGGAGGCGGATTTCTCAAGTGTTCTGGTAAAACAGCTGTTTGGTATTCCGAAGGTACTTTACCTCGTGGGCGGTACTCTGGCATTCCTTGGAATCGTGACACCGCTGAATGCTGTTTTGTTTGTACCGCTTGGTGGAGCTTTTGCTATTGCGGGCTACATGGTTAATAAGAACATCGGCATTGAGAGTATCGAGGAAGAGGTCAATACCGCTGAGACCGAGGCGGAAGAAATCCGTAAGCCGGAGAATGTGGTCTCACTTCTGCAGGTTGACCCGATCGAGCTGGAGTTTGGTTACGGTATTATTCCGTTGGCGGACGTCAACCAGGGTGGTGATCTGTTGGATCGTGTGGTAATGATCCGTAGACAGATTGCCCTTGAGCTTGGTACGGTTGTGCCGATTATCCGTTTGAGGGATAACATCCAGTTAAACCCGAACCAGTATATTATTAAGATTAAGGGAATTCAGGTTACAGAGGGTGAAATCCTCTTTGATCACTATATGGCAATGAACCCGGGTTATGTCGAGGAAGAGATTACCGGTATTCCGACGTTTGAGCCGTCCTTCCATCTGCCGGCAATCTGGATTACAGAGAGCCAGAGGGAGCGTGCGGAGAGTCTTGGCTATACCGTAGTAGACCCGCCTTCCATTATTGCAACGCATCTGACTGAGGTGATCCGTTCCCATATTGCAGAGCTTCTCACGAGACAGGATGTACAGAATCTGGTCAACAACTTAAAAGAGAGCAACCCGGTACTCGTGGAGGAACTGGTGCCGAAGATGTTAGGACTTGGCGAGATTCAGAAAGTTCTCCAGAACCTTTTGTCCGAGGGAATCTCCATCCGGGATCTGCTTACTATTTTTGAGACACTTGCAGACCATGCGGCAACCACAAGGGATACCGATGTGCTTACCGAGTATGTAAGACAGAGTTTGAAGAGAGCGATATCGAGCAAGTACTTCCCGGCAAATGAGACCACCAGCGTCATCACACTTGACCCTAAGGTGGAACAGGAGATTATGTCCTCCGTGAAGCAGACCGAGCAGGGCGCTTACCTGACCCTGGATCCGGAGCGCACCAAGGCGATCATCGCGTCCCTTCAGAATGAAGTCTCCAAATTGGAGAATATGGGTAAGAGCGCAATTGTGATTACTTCACCGATTGTCAGAATGTACTTTAAGAAATTAACGGAAGACTATTTTAAGGACTTGATTGTTATCTCTTACAATGAGGTCGAATCCAACATAGAATTACAATCAGTAGGGATGGTGACTGCATAAATGACCATTAATAAATATCAGGGAAAGACAAAAGAAGAAGCGATTGAGAAGGCAAAAAAAGAGCTTGGTGAGCGGGCAGTTGTGCTTAATGTTAAGGAGATTAAGCCAAAGGGTATGTTTAAGATGTTAAAGACCTCGACCTTTGAGGTGACGGCAGCCATGGAGGAGAATGAACAATTTGTACCTCAGAAGCCGGCGTCTCTTCCGAAGACACATGAGGCGATCAATCTTGCAGTGGATGAAAAAATACCATTCCCTGTAATCAATGAGAAAGTGCAGCCGGTAAGCCAGACGGCACCGGTAAATCAGCAGATGCCAGTGAAGCCGGCAGCTGCCACCGAAAATACAAATGAGGGGTTGGAGAGACGCTTGGAAAATTTGTCCAATATTCTTGAAAAACAGCTTGCTGTAGACGGCGTGAAGGCGGAGAAACCCATCGAACCGGTAAAACCGACGAATCCGGAAGGACTTCAGTTTGTAAAAATGTTATACCGCACACTGCTTGAAAATGAAGTGAACGAAAAATATGTCAATCAGATTATGGATGAGGCAGAGAAAGTGTTACACAACGGAAGCAGCGTCGATTATATCTTATCGAATGTGTACCAGAAGATGATCTTGAAGTTCGGACAGCCGGATACGATAAAAACAGACGGTAAGAAGCCGAGAGTTATCTTTTTTGTCGGACCGACCGGAGTGGGCAAGACGACCACAATCGCCAAGATAGCCTCCAAGTTCAAGGTTGATGAGGAGAAAAAGGTGGCATTTCTCACAGCGGACACTTACCGGATCGCGGCGACGGAGCAGCTCCGCATTTACGCGAATATCTTAGATGCGCCGATGAATATTATTTATTCTGCGGAAGAATTAAATTCTGCCGTGGAGCGCGTAGCGGATTATGACCTGATATTTGTGGACACCGCAGGATTTTCCCATCGCAGTGCCGAACAGTGTGAGGACATGAAGAAACTGATAGGCGGACTGGATGAGAAGTACGAAAAAGAAGTTTATCTCGTAGTGAGCGCGACAACCAAATATCGCGACTTACTCGATATTGCAGATACATACAAAGAAATTGCAGATTACAAGTTGATATTTACAAAACTGGATGAGACGACTGCCTATGGCAACATTTTGAACCTGCGGCTCTATTCAGATGCAAAATTAGCTTATATGACGACAGGACAGAATGTTCCGGATGATATCGCAGAGTTTGATACGCAAAAGG
>CAVCFM010000049.1:0-2828 GCA_963601305.1 bacterium
CTCCCCTTCTTATGGAAAAGAGGATATTTGTGAAGCATATACTGCACTGGGATATGAAGTCATTTTCTTCAATCATCCTATGTTGTATGAATATAATAATCGCGAATTTAATCTGTATTTTGATGAATTAATCTCATCGGATTCTTATCAGTTTGTTTTTTCTTTTAATTTTTTCCCGGCAATATCCGCAGGCTGTCAGCGCAATCACTTAAAATACCTGTCCTTCGTATATGACAGTCCACAGGTCGCATTATATTCTTACACGATCATCAACCCTTGCAATTATGTTTTTCTCTTTGACAAGACCTTATTTTATTCCTTAAAAAACGAAGGGATCGAGACGGTATATTATCTTCCGCTCTGCGTGAATGAAAAACGGCTTCGTGCACTCCCAAATCCGTCTGATGCAGACATCGCCCGCTATTCCAGCGATGTTTCTTTTGTCGGCTCCTTATATACGGAAGAGCACAACCTCTATGACCGGATGCAGACGATCAGCAAATTTACGCGCGGTTATCTGGAAGGAATTATGAATGCCCAGCGCAAAGTAAACGGCTACTTTTTCATCCAGGAATTATTAACGCCTGAAGTCTTATCTGATATGAAACAGGCTGTTCCATACCTGACCAGACCGGACGGCACGGAATCCGATGCCTATATCTATGCGAACTATTTTATCGCGCGCAAACTTACTTCTCTGGAACGCATTGACCTGTTGAAAAATGTGTCTGAGCATTATCAGACCAAGCTTTTTACATTTAACCAGACTCCATTTCTTCCTGGATGCCAGAATATGGGGAAGGTGGACTATTTAAATGAAATGCCACAGGTATTCCGCCATTCCAAAATCAATCTGAATATCACCCTGCGCTCCATTTACTCCGGTATTCCATTGCGTGCCTTTGATATTATGGGTTCCAGCGGATTTCTGCTCAGTAATTATCAGGAAGATTTTCTGGATTACTTCACTCCCGGAGAGGATTTTGACTATTACGACGGTGTCGATGACCTGCTTGCCAAAATCGATTACTATCTGTCCCACGAGAAAGAACGCAGACAGATTGCAGAAAATGCAGCTCATAAAGTTCTCACTGAACACACCTACGAAGATCGCATACAATTTATGCTTAAGACAGCAGGCTTGCGCTGATACTCAGCACAAGCCTTATTTTTACTCCATTGCCTTCATACATTCCAGCAAGACCGGTATTTTTTCTATATAGGCACGAACCATTGCACTTCCATGCTCTGCAATGTCCTTGAGGTCATCGTACAGATTATCCTTTACCTCATATGCCTGATTCTGGATCTCAAACTCCTCCTTTGATGACAGGCAGCTTAATAAATCTACCACCTCATCCTTCTCAAGCCAGTCATTGAATTCCGTTATCCCGGCATACACATCCTGAAACTGCTTCGTTTTATACTCGCCCTTTTCATTCAGATCCTGTAGCTTTTCAAATAATTTCAGACCGTCTTCCAATTTTAATTTTGTTGAAGCTATTTTATCCGGGAATTCCAATATTTCCGTCTCGATCTCCTGCTGCTCCTCCGGAGTAAAAATATTCGGCACGCTGTCGATCAACACACCAAAATCACAATCTGCCTTCTGCTCTCTGGCAATGGCATCTTTTAATGTCATAATCTCCGTTCCATGAATTAATGCGCCTCCCTCAGTCGCATCAATCACATGCAATGTAGGGTCTGCTGCAATCTGGTCCTCAAACCATCGCCGGTAATGGTTCATATCCATTCTTGTCAGCACCTGATTACCATGGATATCTTCAACCTCAAAATAGATTCCATCCTTTTTTTCCACCATATCATCATATGCAGCCTTCGCATGACTACGATTTCCCGGATATGCCAGATCCTGCCCTGCCAAGATAATCGTTTTAAATCCCATTTTTTTCAATAATGAAAACGCATCTGTTGCCACTGATCCTCCACTGCTGGTTGAAACAGTTCTTTTTTCATAACGTTCCATGATATTTGCCATGTAATCTCCATCGTTCAGTACATAGAAATGGCGCCCTGTATGGATTTTAGAAACACCATTCCGTACATTCATCGACAATACCATCGGAACCCGGCTCACGCCCTCCTGCTCAAATAAAAATAAATCTTTAACCGGGTCCACCGTTATAAATAGATCAGGAATAACCCCAACCTGCAGAAGCGGCCGGATTGCCGTATCTACCGCAATGATAAACAGTTTTCCTTTTGCTTCCAGTAAATCCTTAATATTCTTATCCAATGATGGTCCCGCAGACACAAGGATCGCACTATACGGCTCCTCTGCATTTTTCTTCTTAAAAGTCTGTATCAGTTCCCAGATGGAACTCTGATGCACACAGTCAAGAATATGCGAAAATTCATTCTCCACCAACCGGCTTCCCTGCATACATAATGTGTTGCGCTTTAAAATCAGGGTTTCTATCGATTCCATAAACCCTCTTTTGAGCAGTAAATATTCATACGGATACGCACACGCATATCCCGGAAGCGCACAAAAATCAATAAATTCATAGTTTGAATACCCGATTCCAATTTCCATCCACGTCCGGATGGTTGTTATCCCCTGTCGCCCGACTGCAATATACATATGTTCATCTGTCAGCACTTCTGTCAGATCATACTTTTTCATCAATTCCAGAAATACTGCTTCATCCGGTTCATACACATAGAATGGATTTTCCGGATTCCGTGTACGTAATTCTTTTAAATACGCCAGATTTCCCATCCCGAAAATAAGCTCCGGTTCAAAATAATGTCTGCGGGTGTGTCTGTCGCACCATTTCTGTACCAGCGTGTCCGCATCATAACGG
>CAVCFM010000050.1:0-2108 GCA_963601305.1 bacterium
CTGTATCTGCTGCCGGAAACGAAATTTGCCGAGGATACCGGGGTGTACTACTGGTATGCGGGACAGTGGCAGAAGGCGAGACGGGGAAAATGGGGGTATGGCATTTTGACAGAGGCATTAGAGTGTCATATTCACCGGAGCGAACAGATATCGGAGGGGAAAGTACTGATACAGATGAGAAAAGAAGAACGCGAGGCAGGGCGGGAGCCGTGTGTGCTTGCCGTGTCGTTGATATAAAAAGCAGGGGGAGTGTAGAGTGTTTACGAGTTATATTGAGGAGTGCAGACCGAATATGTTTCAACTGCAATGCTTAAAAGAATTAAAGCAGCAGGAAGAGCAGCTTGGGACATACAATGAGGCTGAAATTGCAAGGCGGCTTTCCGTCAACCGTTCTACGGTGTCGCGATGCTTGAGACGGAGTGTGGAAAATGGGATTTTGTCAGACCGGGATTACGGTTTTACAAAAAAAGGAAATGAAATTTTAAGCTATTACGTCGAAATTGAGCAGGATTTATTTGCCTATTTCCGGAAAATCGGGGTCGAGGAATCGGCATGCTATCAGGCGGTTGCAGGTATGCTGGATGCGGTGGACGGCAAAACGATCCAGATCATCTGTCAGAAAGAAAAGATGCATATGCAGTATGAAAATATTGGGAATAAAGGCGTTGCCAGGGTTACGGATGAAGGAGAGTGGGAGATTGGTGACTGCCTGGAATATGGGGATTACGATGTGGATTTTTCTATTTACCGGCAGGGAAAGGACGAAAAAAAACTCTCCATGGCAGATATGGGATTTGAAAAACCGGCGGTTTTGCATTACGCAAAAGAAAAAAGCTTCCTGAAACTAAAGATCAGGGAAGTTTCCGCCTATTCGGGTGCAAACAGCAGGCTATTGCTCCACGGCCATGTGCAGACGGTAAAATGCAGATACAAAGATGACGGCTTAAAAGAATTGCCGGTTGTAAAAGGGAGCGTGCAGATCCCGATGTCAGAGATATGCTTTGAGTGCCAGCAGGAAGGAGAGATACGGGGCAGGGTGCAGCTTACGATGACCTGCAGCGTGGGGGTGGTGCATATGCCGGAGAGCATGGCTACGTTGGTTCTTAGGATGTGATGATATGAAAAATAAAAGAGAAACTTTCTCACTTTTAAAGAGGTGTTGCAGGTGTGCAACATCTCTTTTTGATTAGAAAATGGAGAAATTTTTTGCAATGCGATAAAAAATCAATGCATAAATGCGTACGTTGACAGTATTTACCGCTTTGTGATACAAAAGTTGACGGACAAAGTTAGATAGAACTAACTTTTTATAAAATAAAGGAGGAGCGAGGAGAATGAAAAAGATTCCTTACAGAGTGACGGCGGGTGTGCTGACGGCAATTATGCTGGCATCCAGCATGCCGATGACGGACGTGAGCGTTCTGGCGGCGGAGACGACAGGATTTGAGGAGACCGGGACGGAGGTTGCGGAAGCAGCGGGGGAGACCGAAGCGACCGGGAACGAAGAAAGCACAGAAACAGAGGCAGCCGGGGAGACGGAGTTGACCGAGACTGAAACTGAGACAGCCGGAGAGACGGAGTCCACCGGAAAGACCGGGGAGACTGAGACGATCGGAGAGACTTCGGGGGAAGATAAAGACAGCGAAGAGACGGAAGCGGCAGAAGAGTCCGAGGTAACGGAGGCAGCGGAAGAGACCGGGGAGACGGAAGAAACCGAAAAGATCGAAGCGACCGAGGAGACCGAAGCGGTTTCGGAAGTGGAGGAGACCGAAGAAACCGAGGAGACCGAGCTTACGACAAAAATCAAGGCAGAGGCAGCCACGACGTATGCCGCAGGGGCAGGAACTTATGCGACTGAGCTTGCACCGGCAACATACAGCGTGCCGATGAAAATGTTCAAATATTCCACAGATGCATCCGAGGAGGGGTTCTTTGAGGACGACACGAATCTGTCAATGGCGGGAAGCTGTGTCAAGGAACCGGCATCGGTGGTCATTCATGAGGATGGAACCGCAACGATGACGGTAAAACTGGGGACGGTCAGCTTTGGCGGAGCGAAAGGCTGGGGACAGGACTGGTCCATCTATCAGGACTTTGATGCGTATGCA
>CAVCFM010000051.1:0-2583 GCA_963601305.1 bacterium
GACAGATGCAGCTTAAGAAAAAATATGGGGAACATCTCTGTATACAAAAAATCGGTGTCACCGGCTCCGGCAGGTATCTGATCGCAAAAGAGCTGGATACGAAGGTGGTCATCGATGAGATCAGTGCGCAGGCAAAAGCGGCAGTCTGTCTATGTCCGGATGTGGACACCGTGTTTGAGATCGGCGGCCAGGATTCCAAATACATCAGTATTCAAAACGGACAGGTGGTCGATTTTGAGATGAACAAGGTGTGCGCTGCGGGAACCGGTTCCTTTGTGGAAGAGCAGGCAAACCGGATGGAGATCGCTTTGGGTGAGATCGGTCCATGTGCGCTGGAGTCACAGCTGCCCATTGATCTTGGTGAGCGCTGTACGGTATTGATGGAGTCGAAAATTGCATCCGAGCTTGCGGAGGGCGGTGACAAGCGCGATATCTGTGCGGGACTGTGCCGCTCCATTGTGCGCAATTACTTAAACCGTGTGGTGGTGCACAAGAAAAAGGGAGACGTCATCTGCTTGCAGGGCGGAGTTATGAACAACGAAGGGATTGTGGCAGCCTTTTACGAAAAATTCGGCGCGCGCATCCACATCACACCGTACTATGACGTGACAGGAGCCTACGGCGCGGCACTGGAGGCAATGACGGCAAAAGACAACACAGAGGATGACACCAGAAAAAATATGGAACTGTACAAAAAGGACAGACAATGGTTTTTAGCCGGGTACGACGGAACTTTAGTTCCGGGCAGAAAAACCGTGGGAATCCCGCGCTCGTTGATGATTTACAAGTTTTTCCCGATGGCATACCACTTTTTTACAACGCTTGGATACAATGTGTTGCTGTCCGAGGAGACCGACGAGGATATCATAGCGCTCAGTCAGGAGCTGGCAGCGGAGGAGACCTGTTATCCGGTAAAACTGATGCATGGGCATATGGAGTATCTGGCGAGAGCCGGGGTCGATTATGTGTTTATCCCGAGAGTGCGCACCATCCGTCATGAAAAATCAAACGTGGAACACAACTATGGCTGCGTGTATATGCAGACAGCGCCAAAGCTGGTTGCCGAGGTATTGAATCTGGAGGCGCGGGGGATAAAGCTCATCAGCCCGATTCTGGATCTGGATATGGGAAAACCGGCGATGGCGGGTGCCATGATCGAGGCGGGAGTAGCCCTCGGCAAAGATCGACCGATCTGTATGGCAGGGCTGGCAAAGGGCGCTGCGGCGATGGTAAGCTGTGAGAAAAAATCAGAAAAGCTTGGAAAAGAGCTGTTGGACAGCTTAAAGCCTGAGGATAAGGTATTAGTGATCATCACCAGAAACTACGGCGTCTCGGATCCGGTTTTAAACATGCAGATTCCACAGGAATTGTTAAAACGTGGGTGCAAAGTGTTGAATCTTGCCCATTTGCAGGGACACAATGTGGATTTGTCGGCGGAATATCCGAACCTGTACTGGCCGTTCGGGCAGCATATATTATCCGGTGCCAAGATCATCAAAAATCACCCGAACCTCTATGCGGTCTATCTGACAAACCACGGATGCGGGCCGGATACCATGATCTCACATCTGTTTGCAGAAATTATGGGCGACAAGCCGTATCTGAAAGTGGAGGTGGATGAGCATCAGTCCACCGTCGGAGTGATCACGAGGATCGAGGCATTTTTAAACAGTTTAAAAAATGTGGAGAATTCCGGTACAGAGTCAGCAAAAGAAAATATATGCAAATACACGGAGAGCAGACATATTGCCGAGCTTGCAAATGATGTGCCGGTATATCTGCCGCCGTATGGCATTTATGCAGAGCTGATGGCTGGTTATCTGAAAAGTATCGGAAAGCAGGCAATCGTCTGCGCGGATTACGATGCAGCGGATATGGCAGCAGGCAAGGAGGAGAGTATCTCCAAAGAATACTGCACATACAGTGCGGTCGTTGGTAAAAGTATGCGGTTGGCGGAGAAAATGGCGCCGTTGTCAAAAACACCTGCCTGGGAGCAGCAGGAATTTTATCAGACCATCCTTCAGACCGAAGGCGCGGAGGCAGATGGCGTTATGCCGCGTGTGACTGCATCTTTGCTAAAAAAAAGCGGCAATACCCATGTCCGTATATTTGCGCCGTTTGTGGAACATTTACTGGAGAGTGAACATGCCGACCAGATAGGGCAGATACTGTTGCTTGGCGATGCATTCTATACCGCAAGTCCACAGATGCAGGAAGAGCTAAAACAGGAGTTTTTAAATCTGACATATCCACTATCCTGGAAAAAAACGCAGGAAATGTTGATAAGTTGCCACGATAATATTGAGCAAGTGGAAAAAATCTACGTGTTCGGAGAGCCAGCGCTGCTTAGCAGTAACTACCTGAACAGAAATATGGGGAAAGCTGTGGCAGACCGGAAATTTGGAATGCTTCCAATGTCTTTTGCGGAATATCTGTGGTTTTATATCCGGGAGGCGGGAAGAAAAGTTCCGGCAGAATACACATCACGGCTGGAATGGTACCAGAACCTTTACGGTGACTGCTATGGCACACAGGCACCGTTGGAGGAACGGTTTTCGGATTTACAGAATAACTATCCCAAGG
>CAVCFM010000052.1:0-3773 GCA_963601305.1 bacterium
CAGTTCAACGGACGACACAAGCAGCAGCTCGACCGATAACACAAGCAGCAGTTCATCGGACGGCACAAGCAGCAGCTCGACCGACAGCACAGACAGCAGTTCATCGGACAGCGTGCAGACGCTTTTGGCGGATACATCCGATAATCTGGCAGGCGGTAAGGAAAAGAATGTGACGACGGTGCCATCGATTCTCGGCAAAATAGATTCCGCGGCACAGGAAGAAAACGAAGTACTTTTTTCGCGCAGCAATATGGACTGGGATCGTATTTTAGATGAGTGCCAGAGCCTGATCGAGAGTGGAACAGGAACACACATTAAAATTGAAATGTCGCAGGATGGCGTAGTGCCGGCAGCGTTATTTAACCGGATCGCAAACACAGATCTGGAAGTGACACTGGAGATGGAGAACGGGATCAGCTGGAAAGTGCTTGGCAGCAGTATCACAGGCGAGATCGCGGAAGACATCGATATGACTGTGACGCTTGATGCGGGAGCAATCCCGGAGGAGCTCTTAGGAGCGATCCCGGATGGAACGGACTACCGCACCCTGTCGCTGGCACATGACGGAGAGTTCGGCTTTGAGGCAACTTTGTATGTGAAGCTGGAAGATGTGGATGATGCAGAGTCTGCAAGCCTCTTCTACTATCATGAATCCGAGGATGCGATGGAATATATGAGCAGTTCTTCCATCGACACAGAGGGTTATGTGGCGTTTGCATTTACCCATGCATCGGATTACGTGATACTGATGGGCGACACAGCTCTTGCGGCATGGCCGCAGGCAGCGGATGCAGGCAGCATGGATGCGGCAGCGGATGCATCAGACACCGGAGCAGATGCGATGAAATGGCCGGTAAAAAATCTTGGAATCGGTCTGATCGTGGCGGTGGCAGTGGTTTTTGCAGTCGCAGTGATCTACCAGAGAAAGAGACAAAAACGATAAAAACAGAAAAGGCAGCAGAAGGTCCCGTTCATTGACGGGACTTTCTGTTTTGTGGTATCATGGAGGGAGCGAATACACTGCGAAAATGAAGTAGGGAGCACACTGATATGATAGATAGAAAAAGAAAATTAGCCTGTGCAAACGGGCAGCAAAAAGCAGATGTGGTACTGAAAAACGGTAAGGTACTCAATGTGTTTACCGAGGAGGTCATAACGGCGGATGTGGCAATCTGCGGGGATACGATCGTGGGTGTGGGAGATTATGAGGGAGAGCGTGAGATTGACTGCACCGGCAAGTATCTGGTACCCGGATTTTTAGACGCGCATATGCACATTGAATCGAGTATGGTTGCGCCGGGAGAGCTTGCAAAAGTGCTCGTGCAGGCAGGAACGACCACGATCGTGGCAGACCCGCATGAGATTGTGAATGTCAGCGGGACAAAGGGAATGGATTATTTCCTGCAATGTGCAAAAAATATGCTTGTGAATGTCTTTTTCATGATCCCGTCTTCTGTCCCGGCGACCGATGTGGAGACAAACGGATGCGGGGAATTTTTGGCGTCTGACATGATGAAATATGTGGATAATGCAAGGGTGTTAGGGCTTGGCGAGACCATGCGTTTTGTGGAGTGCTATGAGGGTGAGCACCGGATGTCTGACAAGCTGGAGCTGTTTTCCAAGAAGCATATCGATGGACATGCGCCGGGGATTACCGGAAAGGCGGTTCAGGCATACCGTCTGGCAGGGGTTGAGAATGACCATGAATGTTCCACGAAGGAAGAGGTATTGGATAAGATCCGTGCCGGGTTCCACATTTATATCAGAGAGGGAAGCGGGGCGAAGAACTTAGAGACTCTGCTGGGAACGCTTCTGGATGCCGGTGTGTCCTTAGACCGGTGCGCGTTCTGTACCGATGATAAGCACATTGAGGAGATCCGAAAAGAGGGACATATCAGTACATGTATCCGCAAGGCGATCGCAATGGGAGTTCCGGTGGCAAGAGCGTATAAGATGGGAAGTTACCAGACGGCGCAGTTTTACGGCTTGAAGGAATACGGAGCCATCGGGGCAGGCTATCGTGCGGATATCGTATTTTTAGATAATCTGGAGGAAGTACGTCCGACGGCAGTGATGAAGGATGGCAGGATTTTAGGCGGGGAAGATTATGAGAAGAGCTATGCCGTGCCGGTTCCACAGGAACTGTTGCATACCGTCCATGCGGCGTATGTGACGAAGGAGAAGATCCAGCTTGCATGCGAGGGTAAGACCGATGTGATCGCGATGAATCCACATCAGATCGTGACGACCCATCTGGTGGAGGAGGTGCCGACAGAGCAGGAATATTTTGCGCCGGATGCGGTCTATAATAAAATATGCGTCGTTGAGCGCCATGGAAAAACAGAGGAAGTCGGTGTCGCCCCATTGAAGGGATTTGGGGTGAAAAACGGTGCCGTGGCGACATCGGTGGCGCATGATTCCCACAATCTGATCGTTGCGGGAGACAATGACGATGACATTCTGCTGGCGGTTAAAGCAGTGCAGGAGAGTCAGGGTGGTTATGCCATTGTATCCGGCGGAAAAGTAATCGATGTACTGCCGCTTACCATCGCCGGTCTGATGAGCGAAAAGACCGCAGACGAGGTCACAGCGCAGGTGGCATCCATGTTGGAGGAGACGAAAAAGCTGGGTATCTCGGAGGAGATAGATCCGTTTATCACGCTATCTTTTATGGCGCTGACTGTGATACCGGAAATCCGTGTGACTGAGCGCGGCATCTACCGGATGTAGCCATAGATTAATACAAAGTAAGAAAAGAGAATGATTATGCCAGAAAAAATAAGAATTATCAGCGACGGTTCCTGTGATTTGGGACAGGAGCGCGCAGCAGCCCATGACATTACCGTGGTTCCGTTTTATGTGTCCTTTGACAGTGAGACGTATCACAAGGAGATTGAAGAATTAGATATCCGGGAATTTTATCAGAAAATGGTAGACGAACCGACGGTGTTCCCGAAGACATCCATGCCGTCTGTGGACGACTACTATCGGACATTCGAGCCTTTTGCAAAAGAGGGGACACCGATGATCTGCATCTGCATTACCACAAAGTTCAGCGGCTCCATGCAGTCGGCAGTCACCGCCCGGGATATGATCTTAGAGGAATATCCGGACACAAAAATCACTGTGATCGATTCTACGGTGGATACGGTTTTACAGGGAATCTATGTGCTTGAGGCGTGCCGTCTCCGCGATTTGGGCTGGGAGTATGATAAGATCGTGGAGCGCATGTTGGAAATCCGGGAGAGCGGCAGGATCTTCTTTACCGTGGGCAGCATCGACTACTTAAAGCATGGGGGAAGGATCGGCAAGCTGGCGGGATTGGCGGCAAGTGCACTGAAGATCAAGCCGCTTATCACATTAAAAGAGGGCGAGATTTTTAACTCCGGCATCGTGCGCAACCGTCAGAAATCTATGCAGAAGGTGATAGAACTGCTTACGGAATATCTCGATGAGCGGAATGCAAAGCCGGGAGAATACAGTTTTACCATAGGTTACGGTTATGATTACGAGGAGGCGTGCCAGTTCCGCGAGATGCTAAAGGATCTGGCAAAGGAACGTCTTGGAATTGACGACATACAGATATTCCAGATCGGTGCGACCATCGGCGTGCATACCGGTCCGTATCCGATCGGTGTGGGAATCGTCAGGAGAGCGGATTACTAGAACTGAATTATGGATAAAAAAACGGCTCGCAGTGAGCCGTTTTTTTATATGCCGTCTTGTGCCGCAGGGCAACTTTTATCTGTGATGCAGGTGCCGCTTGTAGAGCC
>CAVCFM010000053.1:0-1108 GCA_963601305.1 bacterium
GAATAAGAGGTTATCTGCAATTCATAGCCGTCTGCCGAAGAAGATTTCGTCCAGCTGAAAGCAGCATATCCGTTGGAGACACCGGTGTTCTTAAAGGAGGTTACTTTCTTTGGAAGCGTCTTGGCTTTTGTCTCTGTGTAATAGATAGAAACAGCAGTGTAAGCGGTATTTTTGTTGTAAGCATAGACATAGACACGGTAAGCGGTATTTGCCTTTAATCCGGTCAGTTTGCAGGATGTTTTGGAAGTGGTCACCGTTTTGATGGCACCCGGGTTGTCACTTCTGTGATATTTGATCTGATAGCCGCTGGCACCGGAAACGGTATTCCACTGGAAGGAAAGGGAATCTGCTGTGGCATTGGTTCCGGTCAGCTTTGTGGTTTTGCTGCCCGGGGCAGTGATCACCTGCAGAGAAGCAGACCATGGACCGCATGTGCTGGAAAGAGAACCCTGTTCGCAGGCGCGCACGCGCACATAGTAGATTTTGCCGGAAGACAGACCTGAGATAGAAGCGGTAGGCTCGTAAATCCGGGTGCCGTCTGACCAGTTTACTTTGTCGCTGCTGGTCTGTATTTCATAATAGTCGGGCAATACATCATTCCAGCGAACGGTGACGGAACTGTAATCGGCATCTGTCTGGTATAAACCGGTCACTTTTGCCGGAGCTGCCCAAGCGGTTGCGTGTACAAATAGTAATAAAAACATGGAAAAGATAAACGTGAGCACAAGCTTTTTAATTGTGCCTGATAAAACTTTTGTATTCATAAGACTCTCCCCTTAAAAATAGTGGGAAAGCGGCAGCCCGGATAGAGGGATACCGCTTTCTGTTTGCTGATGCATGCATGTGTTACATGTGATATGGAACGATTATTTTCTCTTGTAGTAGTAGACACAATCCTGCCAAGCGGATGTGGTTGTAAAGTTTGTTTTGTAGGTTTTACTTCCGCTTTTCATGATCGGTCTGACAGAAATCCAATAGTATTTTCCGGATTTCAAGGCTTTCTTATTGACTTTCTTAAAAGTGCAGCTCTTCTTGTTGCCGCCCTTTACAGTTGCAACTTTTACGTAGCCTTTGCTTGAAGAAGTTGATGCATAAACTTCATAGCCGG
>CAVCFM010000053.1:1118-4979 GCA_963601305.1 bacterium
GCTCCAGGCACCGTATACTTTTTTGTTTGTTCCGTACAGTGTGACATATGGACGGATTTTTGCAGAGTAAAATGCGCCAAGCTTGATCTTGGTGTTGGTCATGTTTGCAGTGCCGGTATTGTATGAAGTATTATATGACCATTTGTTTTTGAATTTCTTGCTGTCGGATTGCTTGGTCATATAAATCTGGAAACCATCTGCTACAGACTTTTTGTTCCAGGTGAAATAAGCATATTATTCACAACACCTGTATTGCTAAATCCGGATACTTTTTTGGCCAGTGTAGGAGCGCCATAAGCAGAGGTTCCACTGGAAGATACTGCCAAGAAATTTGTACCGCTCTTGTATGCATATACATAGATGGAATATTCCGTATCTGCAGTTAAGTCGGTAAGCTTGCAGGAATTTGTTGTGGTTTTCAGGGTTTTAGCGGTATCGGATTTTCCGTAGACATAATATTTTACCTGATAGCCGTCGACACCGGAGACAGCTGTCCATGTGAAGGACAGGGAACTGGTTGTTGCAGCGGTACCGGTGATTTTCTGGGTTCTGGTGTTCGGCGCAGTTACAACCTTGATAACATCAGACCACGCGCCAAGTTCGCAGGCAGATGGATCGTTGGTATAATCGGATGCGTTCTTTGCATTGTAACCGCGGACGCGGACATAGTAGGTAGAGTTGGCAGACAGTCCGTAAAAATAGCCATTGCCGTCTGCTTCCCAGTCACTTTTGTTGCTTGGTCAGGTTTTGCCATCAGAACTGATTTCATATCTGTAATAGTCAGCAAGACTGTTGGTACTCCATGAAAGGGAAATGGAAGAACTGGTTGCCCCTGTCTGCTTTACATCCGTAACTTTTGCAGGTGCAGCCCATGTAGTTGTATTTGCAAAGACCAGTACGAACACTGCAAATACAAATGCGCACAAAACCTTGGTGAGTGCGCCGGTTGATGCTTTTGTTTTCATAATAACTCTCTCTCTTTTATTATTCGATTCATGCACATGATGCAATCTAATTCAGTGTATCATATCCATATATTGGATGCAAACAGAACTTTGGACTATTTAAAATAAAAAAGAAAAAATAACGCTTTTACTAACGATTGTGTTAACATGTGTCTTGTCATGTGTAAAACAATGTGCTATACTCGAACACGTATTTCGAAAGAATCGAGGCATATCATTATGAAAAAAATGTATTGTGACGTTGTGATCGTTGGCTGCGGTGTGGCAGGGCTCTATGCGGCTTTGCAGCTTCCGCGGGATAAAAAAATCATCATGCTGTCAAAAGAAGACCTTGCAAGCTGTGACTCCATGCTGGCACAGGGAGGCATCTGTGTGCTGCGGGATGAAGGGGATTATGACTCCTACTTCGAGGATACAATGCGTGCAGGCCACTATGAAAACCGGAAGGAAAGCGTGGACTTGATGATCCGCGGAAGCAGGGACATCATCAACCATCTGTTAGAGCTGGGTGTCCGTTTTGCGAAAAATGAAGACGGAACGCTGGCTTACACGAGAGAGGGGGCGCATTCTGCACCGAGGATCTGTTTCCATGAGGATATTACCGGGGAAGAAATTACGACAACATTACTTTCTCATGTAAAAAAATTGACGAATGTTTCTATTATGGAATATACTACTATGACAGACATCCTTGTGGCGGGTGATTTCTGTGAGGGCATTGTGGCAGAGAACAAAGCAGGCGAGCACTTACATATCTATGCGCCGGACACGATCTTAGCGACCGGGGGTATCGGCGGATTGTATGAACATTCCACCAACTTCCCGCTGCTGACCGGAGATGGCTGCCGGATCGCAGAGGAACATGGCGTGGAATTAGAACACATGGATTATGTGCAGATCCATCCGACCTGTCTCTACAGCAAGAAGCCGGGCAGAAGCTTTTTAATCTCAGAATCTGCAAGAGGCGAGGGTGCCATTCTGTTGAATCACAAGGGAGAACAGTTTGTAAACGAACTGCTGCCCCGCGATGTTGTGACAGCCGCCATCCGCGCGGAGATGGAAAAGGAAGGTGTCGACCACGAGTATATCTCTTTTGAGCGTGTGCCGGAGGAGATTATCATGGAGCATTTTCCACATATTTACGAGCGCTGCTTAGAGGAAGGCTATGACATCCGCAAAGAGCCGGCACCGATCGTTCCGGCGCAGCACTATTTTATGGGCGGAATCCATGTAGACCGGGATTCCAAAACGACGATGGAACACCTTTATGCGGTGGGCGAGACCAGCTGCAACGGTGTCCATGGCAAAAACCGTCTTGCGAGCAACAGCCTGTTAGAGAGCCTTGTTTTTGCAAAGCGGGCAGCACATCATATTACAGAAAATCAGAAAAGGAGTATTCAATATGAATCCAATTACCATGCAGCTTGTTGCTGATAAATATATCCGTATGGCATTAGAGGAGGACATCCACAGCGAGGACGTCTCCACAAACGCAGTGATGCCGGACTACAAAAAGGGCGATGTCCAGCTGATCTGTAAGCAGGACGGCATTATTGCAGGACTTCCTGTCTTTGAGCGCGTGTTTACGATGTTAGACCCGGACACGACAGTGGAATTTCAGGTAAAAGACGGCGATGCAGTAAAAAAAGGCCAGCTGCTTGCAGTTGTGACCGGAGATGTGCGGGTGCTTTTATCCGGAGAGCGCACAGCGCTTAACTATTTACAGCGCTTAAGCGGTATCGCTACCTACACAAATGAGGTGTCAAAGCTCCTTGCAGGAACTAAGACCAAGCTTTTAGACACCAGAAAGACGACACCGGGCATGCGTATTTTCGAAAAATATGCGGTGCGTGTCGGAGGCGGACACAATCACAGATATAACCTGTCTGACGGCGTGCTGCTTAAGGACAACCACATCGATGCAGCCGGCGGCGTGAAGGAAGCAGTGCTTGCAGCAAAAGAATATGCACCGTTTGTCCGCAAGATCGAGGTGGAGACAGAGAATCTTGACATGGTAAAAGAGGCCGTGGAAGCCGGCGCAGACATTATCATGTTAGACAATATGACGCCGGATGAGATGGCAGAAGCTATCCGTCTGATTGATGGCAGAGCCGAGACAGAGTGTTCCGGCAACATCACAAGAGAAAATATTAAGACCATCACAGAGCTGGGTGTGGACTATGTCTCCAGCGGCGCATTGACCCATTCGGCACCAATCCTTGACATCAGCTTAAAACATTTGCGTGTACTTTCCGAGTAGTGCAGACGCCGTCTGGCAGTTTTGCATGGATATATATTATTAAGGTAGAGAGGAAATGACATGGAGCGGGAATTAAATGGGAGTGAACGAAGAAAAAAAATAGTGTCTCTGATGCGGGAGTCTGAGAAGCCACTGTCGGGCACGGAACTTGGCAGGCAGACGGGGGTCAGCCGCCAGGTTGTCGTGCAGGATATCGCACTGCTGCGGACACAGGGGTATGAGATCGTCTCAACGGCACGGGGGTATTTTCTGGAAGAAAACCGGCAGCTGACAAGACTTGTCAAAGTATTCCATACGAATGAGCAGGTGGAGGATGAGCTTACCACGATCGTGGATCTGGGCGGAACGGTGTTAAATGTCATGGTCAATCACAGGATTTACGGAAAAGTGACGGCTCCGCTCCAGATCAAGAACCGCCGGGATGTCAAAGCGTTTGTGAGTGATCTGGAGTCAGGAAAGTCGACGCCGCTTTTAAATGTGACGTCTGGATATCATTTCCATGAGATTACGGCGGAGAGCGAAGAAGCATTAGATGAGATAGAGGAAGCGCTTAAGAGTAAGGGATACCTTGCCGAAGTGCTTCCCTATGAGGAGGCGGCCTTTGAACAGAGTTCATAGGCTGTCTTTTGCGTGACT
>CAVCFM010000054.1:0-2070 GCA_963601305.1 bacterium
GGATCGAACTATATTCATTACATGTTCCGCAAATACGGGGATGATATCCGCATTATCAATGTGGATGCGCTGACCTATGCGGGTAATTTGGAAAACCTTAAGGATGTGGAAGAGAAGGAAAACTACACATTCGTGAAGGCTGATATTACAGATAAGGACGCGATCGCAAAGGTTTTTGCAGAGAACGAGATTGACCGTGTGGTACATTTTGCAGCAGAGAGCCATGTGGATCGCAGTATTAAGAATCCGGAGGTGTTTGTGCAGACAAATGTACTCGGCACCGCGGTGATGTTGAACTGCGCCAAAGCTGCATGGGAGCTGCCGGATGGTACATTTAAGGCAGATAAGAAGTTCCTTCACGTGTCCACCGATGAGGTGTACGGTTCTCTTGAGGAGGATGGAACCTATTTTTATGAGACGACGCCGTATGCGCCGCACAGCCCGTATTCAGCCAGCAAGGCATCATCAGATATGCTGGTAAAAGCATATATTGACACTTACAAATTCCCGGCGAATATCACGAACTGTTCCAACAACTATGGACCGTATCAGTTCCCGGAGAAGCTGATCCCGCTGATCATCAACAATGCACTGCAGGGCAAAAAGCTGCCGGTGTACGGAGATGGCAAAAATGTCCGCGACTGGCTGTATGTGGATGACCATGCGAAGGCAATCGACATGGTGCAGGAAAAGGGACGCCTTGGCGAGACTTATAATGTCGGCGGACACAACGAGAAACAGAATATCGAGATTATCAATATCATCATTGATACCTTACAGGAGATGCTTCCGGCAGATGACCCGAGAAGGGAACTGGTAAGCAGGGATCTGATCACTTATGTGGAGGACAGAAAAGGCCATGACAGACGTTATGCCATCGCTCCGGATAAGATCAAAGCAGAAATTGGCTGGGAACCGGAGACCATGTTTGCAGAGGGAATCAAAAAGACAATTGCCTGGTTCTTCGAGCATGAGGACTGGATGAAGCATGTGACCAGCGGCGATTACCAGAAGTATTATGAGGATATGTACCAGAACAGGTAATTGATGCAGCCGGCAGTACCGCGTTTTTGCGATACTGCTTGTTTGCGCAATGGGAATAGATTTCCTGTTGCGCTTTTACAATATAGAGATTTTTAAATTTGGAGGAATACGATGAAGGGAATTATACTTGCCGGAGGCTCCGGAACAAGATTATATCCGTTGACGAAGGCCATCTCAAAGCAGATTATGCCGGTTTACGATAAACCGATGATTTATTATCCACTGTCTACGCTGATGTTGGCGGGTATCCGTGAAGTACTGATCATCTCTACACCGAGAGATCTGCCGGTATTTAAGGAGCTTTTTGGGGACGGAAGCCAGCTTGGCATGCAGTTTTCCTATGCGATCCAGGAGGAGCCGCGCGGATTGGCAGATGCGTTTATCATTGGCGAGGAGTTCATCGGAAAAGATGCTGTGGCGCTGGTGCTGGGCGATAATATTTTCTATGGACAGAGCTTTTCCAAAGTATTAAAGAGAGCAGCAGAGAGCACGGAGCAGAATGGCGGAGCGACCATTTTCGGATATTATGTCAGAGACCCGAGAGAATACGGTGTGGTGGAGTTCGATGAGGACGGCAATGCACTTTCCATCGAGGAAAAGCCGGCAGAGCCGAAGTCCAATTACGCCGTGCCGGGATTGTATTTTTATGACAATGATGTGGTGGAGATCGCAAAGAATGTCAAACCGTCTGCCCGTGGCGAGATCGAGATTACCTCGGTCAACAACGAGTACCTGAACCGTCGGACACTTAAGGTGGAGACTCTGGGACGCGGATTTGCATGGCTGGATACCGGCAATCACGATATGCTGCTTGCAGCAGCAGATTTTGTATCTGCATTCCAGAAACGTCAGGGATTATATATTTCCTGCATCGAGGAGATCGCATACAAAAAAGGATTTATTGACAGAGAGCAGCTTGTAAAATTGGCGCAGCCGCTTCTTAAGACTGATTATGGCAAGTATCTCATGGAGAGCAGAATGGCGGAGCGACCATTTTCGGATATTATGTCAGAGACCCGAGAGAAT
>CAVCFM010000055.1:0-2698 GCA_963601305.1 bacterium
GTCATCGAAGTATTATCTACAAACGGTGATACACATCTTGGTGGTGATGATTTTGATAATAAGATCACACAGTGGATGATCGACGAGTTCAAGAAAGCAGAGGGTGTTGACTTATCTACCGATAAGATGGCATTACAGAGATTAAAAGAAGCAGCAGAGAAGGCAAAGAAAGAGCTTTCTTCCGCTACAACAACCAATATCAACCTGCCGTTCATCACCGCTACAGCAGAGGGACCAAAGCACTTTGATATGAACCTCACAAGAGCAAAATTCGATGAGCTGACACATGACTTAGTAGAGAAAACCGCAATCCCGGTTCAGAACGCTATGAAGGATGCCGGACTTACCAATGCTGACCTTGGTCAGGTATTACTGGTTGGTGGTTCTACACGTATTCCGGCAGTACAGGATAAAGTTAGACAGTTAACCGGCAAAGAGCCAAGCAAATCATTGAACCCGGATGAGTGTGTAGCAATTGGTGCTTCCATTCAGGGTGGTAAATTAGCAGGAGATGCCGGCGCAGGCGAGATCTTACTTCTGGATGTAACTCCACTGTCTCTGTCTATCGAGACCATGGGTGGTATCGCTACCAGATTGATCGAGAGAAATACGACAATTCCTACCAAGAAGAGCCAGATCTTCTCTACCGCAGCAGATAACCAGACCGCAGTAGACATCAACGTAGTACAGGGTGAGAGACAGTTCGCGAAGGACAACAAGTCCCTTGGACAGTTCCGTCTGGATGGTATCCCACCAGCACGTCGTGGTGTTCCACAGATCGAGGTTACATTCGATATCGATGCAAACGGTATTGTAAATGTATCTGCAAAGGATTTAGGAACCGGCAAAGAGCAGCATATCACGATCACAGCCGGATCCAACATGTCTGATGATGAGATCGATAAGGCAGTACGTGAGGCAGCTGAGTATGAGGCACAGGATAAGAAGAGAAAAGAAGCAATCGATGCAAGAAACGATGCTGATTCCTTCGTATTCCAGACACAGCAGGCATTAGACCAGGTTGGCGAGGGTATCGATGCAGCAGATAAGACCGCTGTTGAGAACGATATCAATGCAGTAAAATCCTTCTTAGATGCACATCAGAATGCAGAGGAGATGACAGAGGCAGATGTTGCTGAACTGAAATCCCTGCAGGAGAAATTAACTGAGAGCGCTCAGAAAGTATTTGCAAAGATGTATGAGCAGGCACAGGCAGCACAGGGTGCCGGCGCAGGCCCGGATATGAGCAACATGGGTGGTGCAAATGCAAACACAGGCGCAGGCGCAGCAGACGATGATGTCGTAGATGCAGACTTCAAAGAGGTCTAATAGACATTTACAGAACTGATATACAAGAGGGTTTCCGGGTGGTGACATCCGGAAACCCTTGTGTGGTACTTGGATTTGGAAAGAGGAAAAGTTATGGCAGATAAGAGAGATTATTACGAGGTCTTAGGCGTTGCAAAGAACGCGACGGATGATGAGATTAAAAAAGCATTCCGTACTTTGGCCAAGAAATATCATCCGGATATGCACCCGGGAGACAAAGAGTGCGAGGAGAAGTTCAAAGAGGCGCAGGAAGCCTATGCCGTATTGAGCGATGCAGAGAAGCGGAGACAGTATGATCAGTTTGGCCATGCAGCGTTTGACGGAACAGGTGGCGGCGCCGGCGGTTTTGATTTCTCTAATATGGATATGGGAGACATTTTCGGAGACATCTTTGGAGATTTCTTTGGCGGCGGCAGAAGAAGAGCAAACGATGGCCCGATGAAGGGACAGAATCTGCGTACCAGCGTCCGTATTACATTCGAAGAGGCTGTTTTTGGCTGTGAAAAAGAAATCGAGATGGTATTGAAGGATGAGTGTACCACCTGCCACGGAACAGGTGCAAAGCCGGGAACATCACCGGAGACCTGTCCGAAGTGCGGAGGTAAAGGAAAAGTCGTATATACACAGCAGTCCTTCTTTGGCACGGTACAGAATGTACAGAGTTGTCCGGATTGTAATGGTTCCGGTAAAGTTGTCAAGGAGAAGTGCCCGAACTGTTACGGAAGTGGATACATTTCCAGCAAGAAGAAGATACAGGTGTCCATCCCTGCCGGTATTGACAATGGGCAGAGTGTCCGTATTCGTGAAAAAGGAGAGCCGGGTATCAATGGCGGACCGCGCGGAGACCTTTTGGTCGAGGTAATTGTATCGAGACATCCGAGCTTGAGACGTGAGGAGATGAATATCTTCTCCACATCCCAGATATCATTTGCACAGGCAGCACTGGGCGGAGAAATCCGTATCAATACTGTCGACGGCGATGTGATCTATGAAGTGAAGCCGGGAACCCAGACCGGAACCAGGATCCGTCTGAAAGGAAAGGGCGTTCCATCCCTGCGCAACAAGGCAATCCGCGGAGATCAGTATGTAGATCTGGTGGTACAGACACCGACGAACCTGAATGGAGAGGCAAAGGAACTGTTGCGCCAGTTTGATGCGATGACCGGAGATTCCTTAAAACGTGGAGCCGAGGAGAGCAGCAATGGCGCTGCCAAGGCAAAAAAGAAAAGGGGATTTATGGACAAAATCAAAGAGTCGTTAGATGACATCTAAAAATGAGGTCGTTTTTTTGTAACATATTGCTAATTGAGCGGGGTTACTAAATGTAGTATTATGTCATTAGTTGGGGAACTACAGGTGGTATAAAAGG
>CAVCFM010000056.1:0-2010 GCA_963601305.1 bacterium
GTGTCATCGACATCAAAAACGGCCGTCATCCAGTTGTAGAAAAGATGATCACCAACGATATGTTCATCGACAACGACACCTACTTGGACAACGGCAACAACCGCATCTCGATCATCACCGGTCCGAATATGGCAGGTAAATCCACCTATATGCGCCAGAGTGCGTTGATCGTGCTGATGGCTCAGATTGGAAGTTATGTGCCGGCATCCTCCGCAAAAATCGGCATTGTAGACCGCATCTTTACCCGCGTCGGCGCCTCCGATGACTTAGCGAGCGGTCAGAGTACCTTTATGGTAGAGATGAATGAGGTGGCAAATATCCTGCGCAACGCGACATCGAATTCCCTTCTGGTGTTAGACGAGATTGGCCGCGGTACCAGTACCTTTGACGGCTTAAGCATTGCCTGGGCTGTGGTGGAACACATCAGCAATCCGAAGCTTCTCGGCGCAAAGACACTGTTTGCAACTCATTACCATGAGCTGACCGAGCTGGAGGGCAAATTAAACAACGTCAACAATTACTGTATCGCCGTCAAGGAAAAGGGCGATGACATTGTGTTCCTGCGCAAGATCGTAAAGGGCGGTGCGGATAAGAGTTACGGTATCCAGGTGGCTAAATTAGCCGGAGTTCCTGACTCCGTCATTGACCGAGCCAAGGAAATCGTCGAGCAGCTGATCGCCAACGATATCACCGGAGTTACCAGAAACCTTTCCCAAAAGTCTGCATCAACAACAGACGGCCGCAAGAAAAAAGAACATCTTGACGAGGTTGATCTGACACAGATGTCTCTGTTTGATACGGTAAAAGACGATGATATCATCGAGGAACTTCGCACGGTGGATGTGGGCAATCTGACACCGATCGAGGCTTTGAATAAATTATATGAACTGCAGAACAAGGTAAAAAACCGCTGGTAACAGCATGATAGGAGTTATGATATGCCACAGATTACATTGCTCAGTCAGGAGACCATTGATAAAATTGCAGCCGGTGAGGTGGTGGAACGGCCATCTTCCGTGGTAAAAGAGTTAGTGGAGAATGCCATCGACGCAAAAGCCACAGCTGTCACGGTAGAGATCAAAGAGGGCGGCACGACATTTATCCGTATCACCGATAACGGCTGCGGCATCGAACGCGAACAGGTTCCAATTGCTTTTTTGCGCCATTCCACCAGCAAGATCAAGAGCGTGGAAGATCTGATGTGTATCAAGTCCCTTGGTTTTCGCGGTGAGGCGCTTTCGAGTATCGCCGCGGTGTCACAGGTGGAACTGATCACCAAGACCTATAACGAATTAACCGGAACCCGCTATGTGATCGAGGGCTCCAAAGAAATGGAAAACGAGGAGATCGGCGCACCGGACGGCACAACCTTTATTGTGCGCAATCTGTTTTACAATACACCTGCAAGAAGGAAGTTCTTAAAGACACCCACCACGGAGGGCAATTATATCGGAGACCTGATGGAACGCCTTGCCCTGTCCCATCCGGATGTATCATTTAAGTACATTAACAACGGGCAGACCAAGATGCATACCTCCGGCAACTCCAACGAAAAAGATATGATCTACCATATCTACGGCAGAGACATCACCGCATCGATTCTGCCGCTTCAGGTGGAAAATGAGTTGTTTTCGGTGCGGGGATTTATCGGAAAACCGTTGATTTCCCGGGGTAACCGCAATTACGAAAATTATTTTATCAACGGCCGCTACATCAAGAGCGCCCTGCTGTCGAAGGCGATCGAGGAGGCATATAAGGGCTTTATGATGCAGCATCAGTATCCGTTCTGTGTCTTATATTTTACGATGGATACCGATACGCTTGACGTGAATGTCCATCCGACCAAGATGGAGTTGCGTTTTTCTAATAATGAAGATATTTATAAAAAACTGTACCAGGCGGTGCGCGATGCCTTGACGCACAAGGAATTCATCCCGGAAGTCCCGGTGGATGAAAAAAAAGAAGAAAAGCCCAAGGCAATCTCTGGCAACATTCCGGAGCCCTTTGAGC
>CAVCFM010000057.1:0-4623 GCA_963601305.1 bacterium
GTTCTGTCCTCGATCAGTTCCTCTAATCCACGCAACAGTGCACCGCCGCCGGTCAGTACGATTCCTCTGTCTGCAACGTCGGCAGCCAGCTCTGGCGGAGTCTTCTCCAATACGGAGTGTACTGCTTCCACAATCTGTAAAGTCGGCTCGCGAAGCGCCTCCTCGGTCTCCTCGGAAGACACGGTAACGGTCTTCGGAAGTCCGGTGACAAGGTTACGTCCGCGCACATCCATCGTCTCGGTCTGTGCCAGTGGGAAACAGCTTCCAATCTTAATCTTAATATCCTCTGCGGTTCTCTCACCGATCAGAAGATTGTGTTTTTTTCTCATGTAACGCACGATTGCCTCGTCAAAATCATCACCGGCGATCTTAATGGAAGTGCTGACAACGGAGCCTCCCAGTGAAATCACTGCGATATCTGCGGTACCGCCACCGATATCCACGATCATGTTACCACATGGTCTTGAGATATCAATTCCAGCTCCGATGGCTGCTGCGATCGGCTCCTCGATAATAGATACCTCGCGGGCGCCTGCCTGATAAGTAGCATCCTCAACCGCCTTCTTCTCCACCTCTGTAACACCACTTGGTACACAGACGCTGATACGAGGCTTGCGGAATGTCTTCTTACCCAATGCCTTCTGGATGAAATATTTGATCATCTTCTCTGTAACGGTATAATCAGAAATAACACCCTGACGGAGCGGTCTTACCGCAATGATGTTCCCCGGTGTTCTACCGAGCATCAGACGTGCTTCCTCTCCGATTGCTTTTATCTTATTGGTGTCGCGGTCAAATGCCACTACAGACGGTTCCTTCAACACAACACCCTTGCCTTTGATATAAACTAATATGCTTGCGGTACCAAGATCAATACCGATATCTGTACTCATCATACTATCTATGCTCCTTCCCTTTTTTTCAACTCTATCTATGACAGAAACAATTCCATTCCCAAAACGGCATAGAAATGCATTTAATCATATTTTTACATATACAGTCTCATTATATACAAAAACTGGGATTTTTCAAAGGATTTTTTATTTGAAATGAGCTTTTTAGAAAAAAATAAGAATTTCTTCATTTTTTAGATTTTTTTTCGTTTTTTTCAGCTACTTATCACATAGTCATCACATTTTATGGGTATATTACAAGAGTACTAGCTGATTGGCCTATACAACAGGCTACAGTTTATCAGGCGTATGTCTGATGAAAAGTATAATTTTTCATAACTCATGCTTTCCGGAGTGCCTCGCATTTCGGAAAGCACTCCCCGAATCTTACGGAGAATGTGCGATGTACATTCTCCTTTTTGATTATCTACTCTAAATATTTTTTTACATACTGTCCCGTGTAGGACTGTGGCATCTGCGCCACCTCCTCCGGCGTTCCGCAGGCGATCACCGTACCGCCGCCGTCTCCGCCTTCCGGTCCCATATCAATGATATAATCTGCGGTCTTGATCACATCGAGATTGTGCTCAATGACAACCACCGTGTTACCGCCGTCCGACAATCTGCGCAATATCTCGATCAGCTTGTGCACATCTGCAAAATGAAGTCCGGTTGTCGGCTCATCCAAGATATAGATGGTGCGACCGGTGCTGCGCTTACTCAGCTCCGTGGCAAGCTTGATGCGCTGTGCCTCGCCTCCGGATAATTCCGTGGATGGCTGTCCCAGCTTGACATAGGACAATCCCACATCATAAAGTGTCTGTATCTTGCGGTGGATGGACGGCACATTCTTGAAGAATTCCAATGCCTCCTCCACAGTCATATCCAGCACATCGTAGATGCTCTTGCCCTTGTATTTGACCTCGAGTGTCTCGCGGTTGTAACGCTTGCCCTCGCAGACCTCACATGGTACATAGACATCCGGCAGGAAGTGCATCTCTATTTTTAAGATACCGTCTCCTCCACACGCCTCGCAGCGTCCGCCCTTCACATTAAAGCTGAACCTTCCCTTCTTATAGCCCTTGGCTTTGGCATCCGGGGTTGCAGCAAACAGGTCACGTATCATATCGAACACGCCCGTATAAGTCGCCGGGTTGGAGCGCGGAGTTCTGCCGATCGGTGACTGGTCGATGTCAATCACCTTATCCAGCTTGTCGATTCCTAAGATATCGTCATGTTCCCCCGGAATGCAGCGTGCACGGTTTAAGTCCCTCGCCAGGCGCTTATAGAGGATTTCGTTGGTCAGGGAACTCTTTCCGGAACCTGACACACCGGTAATACAGGTCATCACTCCAAGCGGCACCTTCACATCAATATTTTTCAGGTTATTCTCTCTGGCACCTTTTATCGTGATAAAATCCGTCGGTTTACGGCGTTCCTTCGGTACCGGGATCTTGATCCTGCCACTCAAATACGCACCGGTGATGGATTTCTTATTCTTCATAATGTCCTCTGCGGTTCCGCATGCCACCACTTCTCCACCGTGGGAGCCTGCGCCCGGTCCGATATCCACAATATAATCCGCGGCGCGCATGGTATCCTCGTCATGTTCCACCACGATCAGCGTATTGCCCAGATCTTTCAGATTCTTCAATGCACCTAACAGCTTGTCGTTGTCCCTCTGATGCAGACCAATGGACGGCTCATCCAGAATATAAGCAACGCCCACCAGACCGGAGCCAATCTGTGTTGCCAGACGGATCCGCTGTGCCTCCCCGCCGGATAGCGTACCCGTCGCCCGGGTCAGAGACAGATAATCCAGTCCCACCTCATTCAAAAAGCCGACTCTGGCGCGGATTTCCTTTAAAATCTGGTCGCCGATCAGATGCTGCTGATGGTTCAATTCCAGCTTTGCCAGATATTCATTCAGGTTCTTGACGGACATATTGGTGGTCTCGTAGATATTCTTACCGCCTATGGTAACTGCCAGAGATTCCTTTTTCAGACGCTGCCCCTTACAGGTCTCACACGGCGTGATGCGCATAAACTGCTCGTACTCCTGCTTCATGACATCCGAACTCGTCTCACGGTATTTGCGCTGCACATTGCGGATGAGTCCCTCAAACGCCACATCATAGACACCCTCTCCACGCTGCCCTTTATAATACACCTTTAATTCTTTTCCATTTGTTCCGTGTATCAGAACATCCTTAATCTTTTTCGGATAATCCTGATACGGTGTCTCCAGCGAAAAATGATACTCTTCGGTCAACGCCTTCAGTATCGCATAGGTAAAGCTGGACGGGTCGGTGCAGGACTGCCATCCCATTACCTGTATCGCTCCCTCAGCGATCGACAGCCGCTTGTCCGGGATCATCAGATCCTCATCGAATTCCATCTTGTAGCCAAGTCCGAAACAGGTCGGGCAGGCTCCGAACGGATTGTTAAAAGAAAAGCTTCTCGGCTCAACCTCATCCACACTGATGCCACAGTCCGGGCAGGAAAAACTCTCGGAAAACTGGATCGGTTCCCCGCCGATGACATCCACAGTTAAAAGTCCATCCGCCAGCTGGAGCACATTCTCGATAGAGTCCGCCAGACGCTTCTCGATGCCCTCCTTAATCTGTAGACGGTCCACCACAATCTCGATATTGTGCTTTTTATTCTTATCGAGCTTGATCTCCTCCGTCATCTCATACATACTTCCGTCGACAATGACGCGCACATAGCCGCTGCGCTTCGCCTGCTCCAACAACTTCTGATGCTCACCTTTTCTGCCTCTTACCACCGGCGCTAAAAGCTGTATCTTCGTGCGTTCCGGCAGAGACATGATCTGATCTACCATCTGGTCTACCGTCTGGCGTTTGATCTCCTTGCCGCAATTCGGGCAGTGCGGTGTACCGATACGTGCATACAGCAGTCGGAAATAATCGTAAATCTCAGTCACGGTTCCCACGGTAGAACGCGGGTTGCGGTTCGTGGACTTCTGGTCGATGGAGATTGCCGGGGATAACCCTTCTATCTTCTCCACATTTGGCTTTTCCATCTGTCCCAGGAACATTCTCGCATAGGAGGACAGGGATTCCATATAACGGCGCTGTCCCTCCGCATAGATGGTGTCAAATGCGAGCGATGACTTACCAGAGCCGGAAAGTCCGGTAAGTACCACAAATTCGTCACGTGGAATGTCCACATCAATATTTTTCAGGTTGTGCTCATTGGCACCACGGATCTTAATGTATTTTCTTTCTGGTTTCTTTTTCATGTCTGTTACCTCTATCTTTTCACAACAACGCGGACATGGAACATCTCCTTCCATATCATGCGGTGTATTCTTATATACTATCCTTCCATATCACGCAGCATATTCTTAAGTTCTACCATCTTGTCGCGATACTCCGCAGCAGCCTCAAAGTTCAGATCTGCCGCAGCCTTCTGCATCTTCTTCTGGATATCCGCGATCAGCTTAACTAATTCCTTCTTGCTCATGGACTCCGGATCTTTCTTGAAGTTCATCTCCTCCTGTGCCACTTTCTTCGACACAGAGATCAGCTCGCGCACGGACTTCTTGATAGTCGTCGGCGTGATGCCATGCGCCTCATTGTACTCCTGCTGCAGCTTGCGGCGACGCATCGTCTCGTCTATCGCCACGCGCATGGAATCCGTGATACTGTCAGCATACATGATGACATGTCCCTCTGCATTTCGCGCAGCACGCCCAATGGTCTGG
>CAVCFM010000058.1:0-10955 GCA_963601305.1 bacterium
GGTATGTGCAGTATATGATGGACCGGGATATAACCAGGCAGAAAGTGTCGGGGGAGCAGACGAGGCCGCTTCGTATCTGACAGAGCGGATTACCATTCCTACGGAGACACCGGAGAAAACGATTCCGGCGATGCTTTCCTTTTTTCAGGAGCAAGAGGTGCAGGCACTTGGAATCGGCTGCTTTGGTCCGGTGGATCTGAATCCGTATTCGCCAACTTATGGGTATATCAAACAGACGCCGAAAAGGGACTGGGTGGAATGTGAGATGGCAGGGCGCTTTGCACGGGAATTGAAGGTCCCGGTAGGGTTTGATACGGATGTGAATGCAGCTGTGCTAGGAGAGGTCAGCTGGGGCGCGGCAAAGGGGTGTGACACGGCAATTTATATTACCGTCGGAACCGGTGTGGGAGTAGGTGTGTACTGTAATGGAGAGCTTTTACACGGACTTGTGCACCCGGAGGCAGGGCATATTTTGCTTGCCAAGCATCCAGACGATACTTATCCGGGAAATTGTCCGTACCATATCAACTGTATGGAGGGACTGGCAAGTGGTCCGGCGATTGAGGCACGCTGGGGAAGGCGTGCGGCAGAATTAAAAGATTGCAGGGAAGTATGGGAACTGGAGGCATATTACATTGCGCAGGCGGTTACGAATTATATTTTAACCTATTCTCCGCAGAAAATCATTTTATGGGGCGGTGTGATGCATCAGGAGCAGCTTTTTCCGATGATACGGGAGAAAGTAGTGCAGATGTTAGGTGGCTATATCAGACATTCCAGTGTCACTGAGGATATAGATGCATATATTATAGCACCGGCACTTGGAGAAAATCCCGGTATACTTGGTGCAGTACGGCTTGGCATGATGGCGTTGAAAAAATAGGAAATATCATGAAAAACACCCAGAAAACGGGTGTTTTTTTGTGGGGATAATGAAGCATACTTTAATGGGACAACGCATCAATGAGGAGTATTTGACACGAAAACAGGTCGTCTTATGCGCGATTTTTAGGCAATACCAAAGAAAAAATATAAAAAATTTTTTGAATAGGAAATTTGACTTTTGGCAATAATTTAGTATGATAGGGAGCGTGTGTGGCGACAGCCACTCGGCTGCCGAACATTTTTAGGTATCATTCTTGAGGAAAGGAGCAAAATGAACAAAAAAATATTGGACGTGACAGTCACATGTTTGCTTGTATGCACATTGTTTGTTACGGCCAACATTCCGGAAGAGCGTACGGAAGATATCTGTGTGGTTACAGAAAAAAACATGCAGTATACCGCAGCAGCGGGAGTAAGCCTTACCTTTTCCAAGTATTCATTTACGACAGAATCAGATGAAGAGACAGTTATTGCAAAAAATGAGATTAGCAGAGTGACGGTTCCGGGAGAAGAGAGCCAGGAAGAGACAACGGAAATAAGAGAAGAACAGGAAGAGACGATAAATACAAATCGATGGAATATTTCGTTGACGGAAGAGGAAATCGATCTGCTTGCCAAGATCGTATGGTTAGAGGCAAGAGGGGAGCCGGTGGAAGGACAGAAAGCGGTGGTGGAAGTAGTATTTAACCGCATGGCATCGGTAGAGTATCCGGATACGCTTTACGACGTGCTCAGTCAGGGAAACCCGACACAGTTCTGCTCATGGAAGAGCAGAGACCGGGCACAGCCTACAGAACTGGAGTACCAGTCAGTTTACGAGGTGTTAAACGGAAATACAAACATATTAAGAAATGATACGCTATACTTTTCAAGGGAAGCTCTGACTCCCAATCTGGATCAAAGGATTGGAGAACACAGCTTCTGCTACTAGGAAGAGAGCCGCAATACAGTTTTGTTGTTACTGTATTGCGGTTCTTTTTTTACTTTATAGGAAAATACATCCTATGAAATAAAGCTCTGCCGGAAATTGCGGCGCGAACTGGAAATATCTACTTGTAGATATGTGTCATATCCTCTGATAAAATGCATATGTGCTCGAAATGAAACAAATTTGTAATATTTATGAAACAAATCAGAGCGCTAGAAATTGGAGGATATCAGATGAAAAGAAGGATGAAGCAGTTATCATTGTTACTGGCAGGGGCAGCATTGTGCCTGGGCGTAGGGATTTCTGCAATTGAGGCATCACAGTCGCTGGAAAAAAATCCAACCGCCGGTGCCTCAAGAATTTTTGCCGATATAGTAAAACAGAATGAGGAGAGCGAGGAGGCAATGCTAGCAGCAAAACAGCACGAAGAAGATGAGCTGATGCTCGCCGCTGTGACAGAGGAAGAGCTGATGCTTACCGCTTTATCGGAGGAACTGGATGAATCGTCAGAAGATGTGCAGTCTGTAGGGGATGGCACAGAGGAGGAAGCAGTTTCTGAGTTTGCAGATATTGCGGTTGCACAGGTGGACAATTATGTCAATGTCCGCAGTGAACCGAATACCGAAAGCGAGGTTCTCGGAAAATTGTATGACAAGTCGGCGGCTACGGTTTTAGAGGTGACAGAGGACGGCTGGTACCGGATCCTGTCCGGAAACGTGGAAGGTTATGTAAAGGCAGAATACGTGGTAGTCGGGGATGAGGAGCTGGCAAAAACAGTTGGTACCCGCTATGCAACGGTCTGCACCACGACACTGTTTGTGCGTGACATCCCAAGTACAGAGGGAAAAGTTCTGACTATGCTGCCCGAAGGGGACGACCTGGTTGTCATTGACGAGGAAGCAGAGGGCTGGGTTATGGTTTCTACTGTGGAAGGCGATGGATATATATCAACCGATTATGTGGAGCTGACGATGGAGTATATCCACGCAGAATCAAAAGAGGAAGAGGAGGCGAGACTTGCCAGAGAAGAAGCGGAACGGATAGCGGCAGCGGAAGCGGCGAGAGCAGCCAGAGAGGCAGCCGAGCGCGCAGCAGCGGAGGAGGCAGCAAGAGCAGCAGAGGCAGCAAAGCGTGCGGCAGAGGCAGCAAGACAGAGCAGTACAAGCGCAGAGAATAATAAGAGCGCGGGAAATAATGCAAATACTGGAAATAGTTCTAATGCGGGCAATTCAAATGCAGGAAGCAGCTCCAAGACAGAAAATAGTGCGGGCGCAGAAAACAGTTCCAATGCAGGAAATAATGCGAACAAGACGAGCAGTTCATCAAACGGACAGGCGGTTGTGGAATATGCAAAACAGTTCCTTGGAAATCCTTATGTCTATGGAGGAAACAGTCTCACGAGCGGGACGGATTGTTCCGGTTTTGTAAAAGGAGTGTATGCGGCATTTGGCGTGAGCTTGCCACGAACCTCCGCAGAACAGCGGCAGGTGGGATACGCGGTCAGCCTGGAAAATATACAGCCTGGTGATATCGTATGTTACAGTGGACATGTGGGAATCTATGCGGGAAATAATACACTGATCCATGCAAGCAATGAGCGGACAGGAATTACATATACGTCACCGGTAACGTATCGACCGGTACTTGCGGTGCGACGTATATTTTAACAAAAAAATCAGCCATCACATGTATGGCTGATTTTTTGCTATAGAAATCACGTATCACAGTATATGAAGTGATATTAGTTATCGCTCTCATCGTCGGATGACATGGAGTAAACCTGACGTTTTCTTGCCATCTCATCGTTCGCAAGGTATTCATCGTAGGTAGAAACTTTGTCGATGAAGGTACCATCCGGTAAAAACTCGATGATGCGGTTAGCAGTTGTCTGTACAACCTGATGGTCACGGGATGCAAATAAGACAACACCCGGGAATTTGATAAGTCCATTGTTCAATGCAGTGATAGACTCCATATCCAAATGGTCGGTCGGCTCGTCGAGGATCAGAACGTTGCTGCCCATGATCATCATACGGGAGAGCAGGACACGGACTTTTTCACCACCGGAGAGCACACGCATTTTTTTTGTGCCGTCCTCGCCGGCAAATAACATACGACCGAGGAAGCCGCGCACATAAGTGGCATCTTTGATCTCAGAGAACTGAGTCAGCCAGTCTACGATCAACAGGTCGGTGTCAAAAATCTCTGTGTTATCCTTCGGGAAATAGGACTGGCTGGTGGTAACGCCCCATTTGTAAGAACCGGAATCAGGCTCCATCTCGCCGGCAAGAATTTTAAACAGCGTTGTCTTGGCAAGCTCGTTGCCGCCGACAAAGGCAATCTTGTCATCATGTCCGACAATGAAGGATACATTGTCAAGAATTTTTACGCCGTCGATAGTCTTGGTAAGACCCTCAACAGTCAGAACTTCGTTTCCGATATCGCGGTTTGGACGGAAGTCGATGTATGGATATTTACGGCTGGAAGGACGGATCTCATCCAACTGGATTTTCTCAAGTGCACGTTTTCTGGAAGTAGCCTGCTTGGACTTGGAAGCATTCGCGGAGAAACGGGAGATAAAGTCCTGTAATTCCTTGATCTTTTCTTCCTTTTTCTTGTTGGCTTCCTTCATCTGCTTGATTAAGAGCTGGCTGGATTCATACCAGAAGTCGTAGTTTCCGGCATATAACTGAATCTTCGCATAGTCAATATCCGCAATGTGTGTACATACTTTATTTAAGAAGTAACGGTCATGGGATACAACAATGACTGTATTTTCAAAGTTAATTAAGAATTCTTCCAGCCATGCAATCGCATCCAGATCCAAATGGTTTGTCGGTTCATCGAGCAGCAGAATGTCCGGGTTGCCGAACAGAGCCTGCGCAAGGAGGACTTTTACCTTTAAGGCACTTGGCATGTCAGCCATCAGGGTGTAGTGGGCATCGGTCGGGATACCAAGACCATTTAACATGGTGGCAGCGTCCGATTCTGCATTCCATCCGTCCATATCGGCAAATTCTGCCTCAAGCTCACTGGCGCGGATACCATCCTCATCTGTAAAATCTTCCTTCATATAAATAGCGTCTTTTTCTTTCATGATGTCATAGAGACGCTTGTTTCCCATGATCACGGTGTCAAGAACGGTGTATTCATCATATTTGAAGTGGTCCTGCTGTAAAAAAGAAAGGCGCTGTCCCGGAGTGATGATAACTTCTCCGCTGGTCGGCTCCAACTGACCGGATAAAATCTTAAGGAACGTAGATTTGCCGGCACCGTTTGCACCGATCAGACCATAGCAGCATCCTTCGGTAAATTTTATATTTACATCTTCAAAGAGAGCTTTTTTTCCGATTCGTAAGGTAACATTACTTGTACTTATCATATGATATAATCTCCTTATATGTTTCACAATTTCGCATCAATTCGTATGATACTAGAAAAGCCGCAGAAATGCAACTGAAACTTCTTATTAATAAGGAAACAGGGCAAAACAAAAAATTGCACTTGTTTTTGTACAGTTAAAGGCGTTTACAATCGACAAATTAAATGCTAAAATTATCATTAAGTCGGTAAAATGACATTTTAATCAACATTTACTATTTAAAGGAGGAATACATAATGTCCAGAGCAAAACAGTCAATGGACGGTAATACAGCGGCAGCTCATGTAGCTTATGCGTTTACAGATGTTGCAGCTATTTACCCAATTACACCTTCCAGCCCAATGGCAGATTCTGTAGATCAGTGGTCCGCAGCAGGTCAGGAGAACATTTTTGGAAATCAGGTTAAAGTCGTAGAGATGGAGTCTGAGGCAGGTGCCGCAGGTGCCGTTCACGGTTCCCTTGCAGCAGGTGCTTTAACAACAACCTTTACTGCATCCCAGGGTCTTTTACTTATGATTCCGAACATGTACAAAATCGCAGGTGAGCAGCTTCCTTGCGTATTTGATGTATCTGCTCGTACCGTTGCAACACAGTCTTTAAATATTTTTGGTGATCACAGTGACGTATATGCCTGTCGTCAGACCGGTTTCGCTATGTTATGTGAGACCAACCCACAGGAAGTTATGGACTTAAGCCCAGTTGCTCACTTAGCAACCTTAGAGGGAAAAGTTCCATTCATCAACTTCTTCGATGGATTCCGTACATCCCATGAGATCCAGAAGATCGAGAAATGGGATTATGCAGATTTGAAAGAAATGTGCAATATGGATGCAGTTGCAGAGTTCCGTGCACATGCATTAAACCCAGAGCATCCAGCTATGCGTGGTTCTCATGAGAACGGTGATGTATTCTTCCAGCACCGTGAGGCATGTAATACAGCATACGAGGCACTTCCAGCAATCGTATCCAAATACATGGCTAAGATCAATGAGAAACTTGGCACAAACTATGATTTATTCAACTACTACGGAGCACCGGACGCAGAGCGCGTTATCGTAGCTATGGGTTCCATCAACGACGTAGCAGAGGAAGTAATCGATTACTTAACAGCTAAGGGTGAGAAAGTCGGCTTAGTAAAAGTACGTCTGTATCGTCCTTGGGTATCTGATGCATTCTTAAAAGTTCTTCCTAAGACAGTTAAGAAAGTAGCAGTACTTGACAGAACAAAAGAGCCAGGAGCACTTGGTGATCCGTTATACTTAGACGTTGCTACCACACTTCGTGAGGCAGGTCTTGATACAATCGTTCTTACAGGCGGACGTTACGGATTAGGTTCCAAAGATACACCACCTTCATCTGTATTCGCTGTATACAAAGAGTTAGAGAAAGATGATCCGAAGAAGAGATTCACAATCGGTATCGTAGATGATGTTACTAACTTAAGCTTACCAGAGGTTAAGCCAGCTCCTATCACATCTGCAGAGGGTACTGTAGAGTGTAAGTTCTGGGGTCTCGGTGGAGATGGTACTGTAGGTGCTAACAAGAACTCTACTAAGATCATCGGTGACCATACCGACAAATACATCCAGGCATACTTCCAGTATGACTCCAAGAAGACCGGTGGTGTTACCATTTCTCACTTAAGATTTGGTGATAAGCCAATCAGAAGCCCATATTACATCAACCAGGCAGACTTCGTAGCTTGCCACAACCCATCTTATGTAACAAAAGGCTTCAAGATGGTACAGGATGTTAAGCCAGGCGGAGTATTCATGATCAACTGCCAGTGGTCTGACGAAGAGTTAGAGCATCACTTAAATGCAGAAGCTAAGAAATACATCGCTGATAACAACATTCAGTTATACACAATCAACGCAATTGACAAAGCGATTGAAATCGGTATGGGTAAACGTACCAACACAATCCTTCAGTCTGCATTCTTCAAATTAGCAAACGTTATGCCAATCGAAGAGGCTGTTGATTTCATGAAACAGGCTGCTAAGAAATCCTACGGTAAGAAGGGTGATGCAGTCGTAGAGATGAACTACAAGGCAATTGATGCCGGTGTTGACGCTGTACACAAAGTTGAGATCCCAGCTTCCTGGTCTAACCCAGCAGCAGATCCAGCTCCAGCAGAGTTAACAGGTCGTCCAGAGACCGTTAAGATGGTAAAAGAGTTAATGAACCCAATCTCCTTAATGGATGGTGACGCTCTTCCAGTTTCCGCATTCATGGGCAACCCAGACGGACAGTTCGAGCACGGTGCATCTGCATACGAGAAACGTGGTACTGCTGTAACCGTTCCTACATGGAATGCAGAGAAATGTATCCAGTGTAACCAGTGTGCATTTGTATGTTCTCATGCAACCATCCGTCCGTTCATGTTAAGTGAGGATGAGGTAAAAGCTGCTCCAGAGCAGATTAAAGTTGCTGATACAAAGCCAAAGGCAAGCGAGTACAAATACACCATGAGCGTATCTCCATTAGACTGTATGGGATGTGGCGAGTGTATCACCGTATGCCCGGTAGGCGCTATCGAGATGGTTCCTCAGGAGTCTCAGGCAGCAGAGCAGCCAGTATTTGATTACTTAGTAGCTAACGTAAGCAAGAAACCTGGTATGCCAGCTGACAACACCGTTAAAGGTTCTCAGTTCAACCAGCCACTCTTAGAGTTCTCTGGTTCCTGTGCAGGATGTGCTGAGACATCTTACGCTCGTTTAATTACACAGTTATTTGGTGAGCATATGTACATCAGCAATGCTACCGGATGTTCTTCTATCTGGGGTGGCCCGGCTGCTACATCACCATACACTGTAAACAAAGATTCCAAGAAGGGTCCGGCATGGGCTAACTCCTTATTCGAGGATAACGCACAGCACGGTCTTGGTATGGAAATCGGACAGAAAGTTCTCCGTGAGCAGGCAATCGCTTCCGCAGAGAAATGTGCTACATCTGACAAGGCTAGCGCTGAGTTAAAGGCAGCATTTGATAAGTTCGTAGAGACAAAAGACGATACAAAAGCAAATACAGAAGCTACTGCAGCATTAGTTGCAGAGTTAGAGAAAGCAGCAGCTGCAGGATGCCCAGATGCAAAAGCAGCAGTTGAGAAGAAAGATTACCTCGCTAAGAAGTCCGTATGGATCTTCGGTGGTGACGGATGGGCATACGATATCGGATTCGGCGGATTAGACCACGTACTTGCTTCCGGTGAGAACGTAAACGTTATGGTATTCGATACTGAGATGTACTCCAATACCGGTGGTCAGGCTTCCAAAGCATCCAACATCGGTGAGGTTTGCCAGTTCGCAGCAGCAGGTAAAGAAGTTGGCAAGAAGAGCCTTGCAGAGATCGCTATGAGCTATGGCTATGTATATGTAGCACAGATCGCTCTTGGTGCAAACATGGCTCACGCTGTTAAAGTTTTAGCTGAGGCTGAGGCTTACAACGGACCTTCCTTAATCATCGGATATGCTCCATGTGAGTTACACGGTGTAAAGGGTGGTATGAACCACTGCCAGGATGAGATGAAGAAAGCAGTAGCAGCAGGTTACTGGAACCTCTTCTCCTTCAACCCAACACTGAAAGCAGAAGGCAAGAACCCATTCACTCTGACCTCTAAGCCAGGTGATGGAACATATCAGGAGTTCTTGAACAACGAGACACGTTACAGCCGTCTGACCAGAGCATTCCCGGAGAGAGCAGAGAAGCTCTTCAAGGCATCTGAGGAAGCAGCTAAGAATCGTTACGAGCACTTACTGAGATTAGTAGAGTTATACAAATAATCGCGAAAATAAGCGAGCCGGGCACGTAGTGCCTGTATAAAATGAAAAGAGTCAGATTCCATGTTTACATGAGAATCTGGCTCTTTTTGTTTTAGACGTGGATACGCAGTATCCGGCGAGCGGTGCGCGTGCAAGTTGCAGCGAAAGAGGCAACTTGCTATTCGCGATGCACGGCTCAATCTGCTGAATAAGAGAGAAAAGTATCCGGCGAGCGGTCCGCGTGCGTCTTGACGTATCACAATCGTATGCAGTATAGTTATTTTAGATTGACAAAAAGAGGTACTCGCATGCGCGGACAAAAGACATACGGTTTATTATTTTTGACATTTCTGAAAATCGGAGCATTTACCTTTGGCGGCGGATACGCCATGATCCCGCTGATAGAAGAGGAGACGGTAAAAAGGCGTAAATGGATTGCAGATGAGGATATCTTAGATATTGTTGCGGTCGCGGAGTCTACGCCGGGACCGATTGCGATCAATGCGGCAACGTTTGTCGGCTATAAGGTGGCAGGAGTCGTGGGAGCACTGCTTGCTACATGTGGCGTGGTGCTGCCGTCGTTTTTTATTATCCTGGCGGTCTCTGCGGTGTTGCAGAGGTTTGCGGATTTCCCGGTTGTGCAACATGCGTTTGTGGGGATTCGTGCCGGTGTACTGGCGCTTATCATCAAGGCGATGGTTACCATGTATCGGCAATGCACGAAGCAGGCATTTTCTTATGTGATTGGAATCGCAGCATTTTTGAGCGTTGCGTTTATGGGGGTAAATGTTTTGACAGTCATAATTCTGGCAGCACTTCTTGGTGTGGCATATACGATGATGTTGGCGAGGAGAGCAAAGTCATGATCTATCTTCAATTATTTTTGACATTTTTAAAAATCGGAGCGTTTACCTTTGGTGGCGGTTATGCGATGCTTCCACTGATACAGGAAGAGGTGGAACGCCACGGCTGGATATCCCAGGAGGCATTGATAGATTTTATTGCGGTCAGCGAGAGTACGCCGGGACCATTTGCGGTGAACATCTCGACGTATATCGGCATGGAGATGGGCGGGATTGCAGGGGCGGCCTGTGCGACACTCGGTGTTATATTGCCATCTTTTTTCATTATCTTAATCGTGGCGAAATGTTTTGAAAAATTTAAGGACAGCCTGGTGGTGAAAGGCTGCATGACAGGCTTGAAGCCGGTAGTAGTGGGCTTGATCGGAGCGGCTGTCATAACCACGGGGAAAACTGTATTTTTCCCGGATGGGATAGAAGCTGGGACATGGTGTGGCAGAGAGCAGATCACAGCCGGAATTATTTTTCTGTTGATGCTTGTTCTTGTGAGAAAAAAGGTGCACCCGATTGTAATTATCTGCCTGTCCGCGGGGCTTGGCATTGTGGCGGGATGTGTGGGTTAAAGGAGGAAATGAGCGGCTGAAGCGGAAGTACAGGATCGGTAAAGAGATTTGAGCAACAGGTGTAGGCATATTTGAAAGGAGAATTATGAGACAATCGGGAATTTTAAAAAATAAGTTATTTTTGTATTTGACAGAATTTTTTGCGGGAATGTCGGTTATGGCAGTGGAGCTTGGTGCAAGCCGCCTTCTGGCACCATATTTCAGCTCCTCACAGATTGTGTGGACGATCATCATCGGAACCATCATGATCGCCATGGCTCTGGGAAATATTTATGGTGGAAAAAGTGCGGACAAGTCACCGGACCCGGACCGGCTTTATGGGAGAATTCTGATTGCAGCAATCTGGATTGCACTGATCCCGGTTGTCGGAAAATATATTGTTCTTGGAATATCAGCGCTGCTGATTTTTACAGTCAGCAACAATTTCCTGATCATTGCGGCGTTTGTTGCCTGTATGGTTATCTTTGTGTTCCCGTTATTCTTGCTTGGAACAGTCACACCTTCCCTTGTAAAGTATTCGGTGGACAGCCTTGACGACAGTGGAAAGACAGTGGGAACGCTCGGTGCGTTTAATAC
>CAVCFM010000059.1:0-2106 GCA_963601305.1 bacterium
TTTTAAATTCTTATTTATCTTTTCTTGTCAAACGGGTCACGCTCCCCACAAAGCTCGCGCTGCCAGGCGCACCTGACTTAAACAGGGCGGCTGCATCCCTAAATGAGATACAGTCGCCCCTCTTTTTAATCGTAAATATCAAAGTACACTTCTGCGATTACGTTATTTTTACAATTCGTTGTAATTGTTTCCACCGTGTCACTGACCGTGCTCCGGATGGATGCCTGCGTGTCAGAACTCGGTGTCTGCACACTGTATCCACTGGGAAGTTTATCACTGGAGCTTCCGGAAAATCCATAAATATTATTAAATGCCGTCAATGTAAACGGAGAAATATAGTAATTGTATCCGTTGTCAAAAGCAATACAATTATTGAAAGATGCGGTACACGCACTGTTGTTATTATCAAATCCCTTGCTGGAATGTCCAAAGGACAGGCAATTTTTTACCGTGCGCACACAGGAACTCGTAGTATTTACAGAACCGAACTTAAATCCATTCGGATTTCCATCATAACTGTCCCCTGTCCAGGTAGAAAGGCTGACGGTCCCATCTGAGGTGCTGATAAATTTACCACTAGGCAGCGAAAAACTTCCATTTGCGTAATCTGTGGCAAAGGAGGAGCTCTGCTCCATGATCAGTTCCACAAGCAGGAGATCCGTATCTAAGTCATCCCCATTATTAAAATCGTACTCACCGGTAAAAACTGTCGGCTCGCCGTTATTCCAGGTTGCACACTCCTCATAAGTCAGATCATACGTGAGTCCATCTGTTTTATCGTAGGAATCCCATCCATCATCAGAATTTTCCCACGCGTAGCAGCCATAAAATGTGTTTCCAGTTCCCGCTGCCAGTTTCGGAGCAAATCCATCGGCATTACCCCCGAAGGTATACACATCACAATTGCGGTAGCTGTACACAAAACGAATGGTGTTGCTATAAGCGCCATTGGTGATCTGCAATCCAGCATCATTGTTGTATCTTACGATGCAGTCCTGTACCACATTATTTCCCGCAGAACTCCCCTTAATCTGTATCCCGTTGTCAGGAGCCTTTTGAACGATCAGGTTCTGCAGGGTATAATAGCTTCCTGTGATCCGGATTCCCACCGCTGAATCGCTGGTAGATGTCCCAATGTAATCTTCGCGGAAGGTGGAAAAGTCCAACACAGGATAACTGCCATCGCTGTTTTGTACACCCACGATTGACACATTCGCATTTGAAGTGGACAGGGCAAGCTGCGCGCTGCAGTCAATCGATGTTCCCTGCACATAAACCGTACCTCCGCCGGCACTCTCCGCTGCAGCCACTGCTGAAACCAGCTCACTAAAGGAGGTAACTACCGTTCCGTCTGAGGTGTCCGTTGTGGAATCCGAACTATCAGAAGAAGTTGCATCATCCATCTGAATCTTGTAAATATTAATGCCGCTTCCCGCAGAGTAAAGATAAATATATCCCGCATCTCCGGAATAACTATAGGTCTCTAAAGATGCTGTAGTTCCCGCCGATAAAGTTGTAAGCTCGTTGCCGGAACCGTCTGCCACCACCAGTGACCTGTCACTGCTTCCTGAACTCTTAAGAACCACCTTCAAGGTTCCGTTGCCATTTACCGGCACCTTAACACTGCGATACGAGGTACTTCCACTGCCCCCGAGTGCAAGACAGTACGTGTATTCCGTATCACTCACAGTCTGAGTATCCGCTTTTACTTCCATAGTCTTGCTGCTGGTGGCAATGAGTGTCAGATCATCCACCGTTACTGTAGATGAGATCGTTCCAAGGCTCTTAAAACTGCTGTTCTTAAAGTTCCACGAAACGGAGCCGGCACAGACAGGCACCCCCGTTCCTGTCAGTACCATCACAACACAGAGCATCATTGCAAGCATGCATCCGCACGCTCTTTTGGGGAAATATTTTTTCATTTCCATCCTCCTTATACAAAATATATAGTCAGCCTCGCACCTGCAGACACTCAAGCATTTGCCCTCCCCCTATACACAAATGCAGAAACTATACAAAATAGTCTAAATGAAAGCGTTTACACTGTCAATGGTACATAGGTTGCACATGCTCGTCCATTTTTTCGACTGTTTTTTCGTCATTTTG
>CAVCFM010000060.1:0-4503 GCA_963601305.1 bacterium
GGTAAAAAAATGTACGATCCCGGTGGCAGTCGTCGCGGTGCTTTTTGTGATCGCAGTGGTAGGAAATATTGCCGGAAGCGTCTTTTTACGGGCGAAGACATACGCCGAGCTGCTTCCGCTTGAGACCGGAGATTTTGCAGAGGAGGTTGCAGAGGTGACCTGGGACCAGATCCCGAAGTTAGATGAAGACTCTGCCAATACCCTGGCGAATAAAAAGATGGGCGAGCTCTCCGACCTGGTATCACAGTTTGAGGTGGACGAGGAGTCGGTACAGATTAATTATCAGGACCGGCCGGTGCGGGCAACTTATCTGGATTACGGCGGAGTCATCAAGTGGTGGAATAACCGCAAAGAGGGAATTCCGGCGTATCTTCTGATCGATATGGTAACGCAGGAGGTTACTGTGCAGCGCTTAGAAGAGGGAATGAAGTATTCCCCTTCTGAGATATTTAACCGCAATATTTACCGCCATCTGCGGTTTAACTATCCGACCAAACTGTTTTACGATGTCTATTTTGAGGTGGCGGACGATGGGACACCGTATTGGTGTGCAACCACGGTAAAAAAGACCATCGGACTTTTTGGCGGAACGGATGTCAGCGGCGCGGTGTTAGTCAATGCAATTACCGGCGAGTGCGAATTTTACGAAATCGGTTCGGTTCCTTCCTGGGTAGACCGGGTGTGCAGCGCCAGACTGCTGATGGAACAGTACGATTACTACGGATTGTATCAGGGCGGATTCTGGAATTCCATTTTAGGACAGACCGGATGCACGAAGACCACATCCGGATACAATTACATCGCAATGGACGACGATGTGTGGGTATACACCGGTGTGACATCGGTGGGCGGCGATGAGAGTAACCTTGGATTTATCCTGGTAAATCAGCGCACCAAGGAGGCGCGGTACTACTCCTGCGCGGGAGCCAATGAAAATGCGGGAATGAATTCCGCCGAGGGTGCGGTGCAGCAGTATTCCTATCAGGCAACGTTTCCAATCCTGCTTAACATCGGTGGCGAGCCGACTTACTTTATGGCGCTTAAGGATGCCTCGCAGCTGGTAAAGATGTACGCGATGGTCAATGTCAGCCAGTATCAGATCGTGGCGACGGGAACCACCGTGGAGGAGTGTCAGAGCAGCTACGCGTCACTTCTTTTGAAAAACGGGATCACAGAGACTGTGACGGAACCGGAAGCAGAGACGCAGACGGTAACGGGAAGAGTTGCAGAGATACGCTCCTCGGTAATGGATGGAGACACCTACTATTTCATTCGCCTTGAGGACGACAATCAGTATTATCTGATAAATGGAAGAGAATATCCGGTGGCAACCATTTTAAATACAGAAGACAAAGTAACCATAACATATCAGGTGGATGACTCGGAAGAATCTGGTGGGGGAGAGATTCAGACGGGTGTGTCACTGGAGAGAAAATAAAAAAAGGAAAGGTATACAATATGAAAATCTGGGAAGATGAGAAGCAGACCTATATCAAGGCTGCAATGGAAAAAAACACAGCAGAGGAAAACGAGACATTAAAGGCCAAATTAGACGCGGTTGACTGGTCCGTGCTTTCGCACATTACCCGTAAGGAGACCGTGAATGAGCGAGGCGTTTTTGCACCGCTTGAGGCAGTGGAGATCGCAGAGATCAAAGAGCGCGAGGAAGAGTTCCGCCGCATTGGATTGCAGGCGCTTAAGGAAGGAAAAGTAGGTGCCGTACTGCTGGCAGGCGGCCAGGGCACCAGACTTGGACTTGACCGTCCGAAGGGAACTTTAAATATCGGCGTAAACCGTGAGCTGTATTTGTTTGAGCAGCTGGTACGCAATCTGATGGATGTGACAGATGAGGCAGGCGCTTACGTGCCGCTTTATATCATGACAAGCAACATCAACCACGATGATACCGAGGCGTTTTTCAAAGAGCATAACTTCTTTGGTTATCCGGAAGAGTACGTGAAGTTCTTCGTGCAGGAGATGAACCCGGCATGTGATTATGACGGCAGAGTCTATATGGAGTCCACCAGTGAGGTGGCAATGTCCCCGAATGGTAACGGCGGCTGGTTTGGCTCTATGGTGAGAGCCGGTCTGTTAGAGGATATTCATGCGAGAGGCATTGAGTGGATCAATGTATTTGCAGTGGACAACTGCTTACAGCGCATCGCTGACCCGCTGTTTGTCGGTGCGACCATCGCATACGGCTGTGAGAGCGGTGCCAAGGTAGTGCGCAAGGCAGCGCCGGATGAGAAAGTCGGCGTGCTCTGCACCGAAGATGGCAGACCGTCCATCGCAGAGTATTACGAGATGACCGAGGAGATGGCAACAGCACGCAAGGAAAATGGCGACCTGCAGTATGGTTTTGGCGTTATCTTAAATTATCTGTTCTCTGAGAAAAAACTTGAGGAGATCGCAGATGCAAATATGCCGATCCATGTCGTAGAGAAAAAGATCCCTTACCGTGACGTGGATGGTACCTATGTAAAACCGGAAACGCCAAACGGATATAAGTTTGAGACACTGGTGCTTGATATGGTACATATGATGGAAAACTGTGTGCCGTACGAGGTAGACCGTGCAAAGGAATTTGCACCGATTAAAAACCTGCATGGCGTAGACTCACTTGACTCTGCAAGAGAGCTGATGAAGGGCTGCGGCATCGAATTATAAAAGATATGACCTCATTTCTGTGAGATTTAATAAATATTTTATAGGGAGTTAACGTGTACTTCATGTTTATCTGCTATGATGTATTTATGGAATGAAATCCAACTATACAGAAGTGAGGTCATTTATATATATGGGGCAGAAAAAAGCAGTAAAAGCAGCACAGGTACAGAGCGAGAAGGTTTACCGTGGAAAAGTCTATACCAAGGAGAGCTATGACACGGTAAACTATGACGGAGAGTCTTACAACGAGGAACACTACACCGGAGAAAGCGAGACGACCATGTACGGTCTGGTTCCGTTTCAGGGAACGCCGGGGGACAACATGGAACATATCGTGGATATCACAGAGGAATTTTCCCAGACCATGGATCCGATACTGCGTATGTACAGCGCAGCCATGAGTGCGACAACGGCACGCCTGGAGATCATCGAGGATGAGTTCAGGTATCGCAAGCAGCGCTGCCCGATCCATCATATCGATACGAGGTTAAAATCCGCAGCCAGCATTCTTGGCAAGCTCAATAAGAAGGATCTGGATCTGACGTTGTCTGCGGCGTGCAACAATATTTATGATATCGCCGGAATCCGGGTGGTATGTTCTTACATCAAGGACGTGTATCTCATCAGAGACCGTCTGATGGCGCAGGATGATATCTACATTATGGAGATTAAGGATTATATCGAGAATCCGAAAAAGAACGGTTACCGCAGCCTGCACATGATCATCCGTGTGCCGGTTTACTTTATGAATAAGAAGCAGATGGTGCCGGTGGAACTTCAGATCCGCACACTTGCCATGGATCTGTGGGCAAGCTTGGAGCATGATATCAAGTACAAGTCACTCTATCAGGATACATCGGCGGATATTGATTTTGATGCAGAGTTAAAGGAGTGCAGCAGGCTGATCTACGAGGCGGAAGAGAAGATGGAAGTTATGAACCGCATGCTGGAGCGATAGCGGATTGACAAAACAAAAAAGTTCGTGTATGCTAACTATAAAAGAGAAAAAGGGTGCGATATCCCTTTTTCTTTTGCAACATGGGTTAGATAAGACTAACTCAAAAGATGGAATCGGAAGTAAAATAAAGCATGGAGGGATACCATGAGCAGCGAAACATTAGAATTGATGGAACGGATGGATAAAGTCGAATTAAAAAATCAGCTGGCACTGCAATGCGCCCCATTGCTCGCCGGGATCAAGCCGTCAAATCTGCTGACGCTAAGGGGACACAGCACCGCGGAGGTGGAAGAGGTGTTCCGTGGGACGGACATCCGGGTGCAGGTGCTCTGCGTTACCAGAAGACAGATTGTGCTGCTTTTGTACCGGGAGGCGGAATTGCTGGCATATTTAGGGCAGCCGAAAGTAGCGGAAGCAATGGCGGCATTTGGTTATCCGGTGCCAAATCTGGAGTGCATTTTTGAACGGCTGGCGGTGCGGTATCAGCGGTACATGGCGGACAGAAAGACATTTCCACACGAGCTTGGCTTACTGCTTGGATATCCGGTGGCAGATGTGCTTGGATTTGTGGAAAACGACGGGCAGAATTATCTGTATAGTGGATACTGGAAAGTATATGAAAATGTGCAGGCGGCGAAGGATACCTTCGAGCGCTATACCCAGGCAAAAGAGCGGATGATCCACATGGTGTCGGCAGGAACAGAGATACGGGCAATTCTGGCAGGATAAATACAGGTGGCACCGCGAATGAGGCAGATTGCGAAAAAAGACTTTTCAAATATGCAGTGCACATGCTATAATAAGAAAAGCGCGTTAAATGGCGCGGTGCCGCGGAGTATGGCGTAGCTTGGTAGCGCGCTCGGCTGGGGGCCGAGAGG
>CAVCFM010000060.1:4513-9748 GCA_963601305.1 bacterium
TCTTTATTATTTCTAAAAAACCATAATAAAATCGAAATCAGGGCTTTTCAAACATTCTCTTTTCTGTTATACTATAATAGTTATGAACATCGGAGTATGGCGTAGCTTGGTAGCGCGCTCGGCTGGGGGCCGAGAGGTCGCAGGTTCAAATCCTGTTACTCCGATTTGAGGCGGAAGATCAAAAAAACAGCGTGGATATGGTTTTCACATAACCATATCCACGCTGTTTTTGATTCTATAGGAAATACCGTGTCCCTCCAGAGCATGGGAAATTCATAAACGTGCGCGGCGGGCGCATGCATTTTTTTACTCCTGCGTTAAATCCACGAGTGCACCGCCTTTTACCTCGACGTAGCGTGCACTGTCGATCTGCAGCCACATGCTCTGCACATTCGGGTTATAGCAAAGGGTGTTGTCGGCGGAAAACTGCAGGTTTTTCGCTGCCTGTATATAGTCGGCAATCTCAAGATTGGTCGCATACCAGATATCGTCCCGGCTGCCCATGTAGGCGCAGAACTTTTCGATGACATCCCAGTTGTCGTGGTTATCAAATTCGTAGCTGTGTCCCCAGACGTACATCAGCTTCAGATACTGCGGCTTGTGAAAATCGGCGAATTCCTCTGCCAGATCCATAAGCTGCGGGTCGTTGTGGTGGCAGGTCGGATGCCATTCCATAAAATCCTCTGGCAGTTCGAAATTGTGGGAGGAGGAAACGACACGCCCGTAAGCGATGCCAAGCTGGCGGAACAACTGCTTGATCTCCTCGTTGTAAGAACCATTGGGATACGCGTGACCTCTAACAATCCTGCCGGTGATCTTCTCAAGCCCCTTCCGGTCAGCCAAAATCTCCTCGGCAACCCCGGAGAGCGGACAGCGCGCGATCGTCGGATGCGTCAGGGTGTGGGTTGCAATCTCGTGTCCGGCGTAGAGTTCGTTGATCTTAGAACTCGGGATACGCGGCGGGTTCATGCCTTCCTTATCGATATATCCGTAATTCAGATTAAAAGTTCCACGGATTCCGTATTTATTAAAAATGGCGACCAGGCGCTCGTCCTGAAACTTGCCGTCGTCGTAACTCATGGTAAGTGCTTTGGCTTTTCCTTCCGGAAATGCAATATATACTTTCATGACAGCTCCTCCTTTGCTGTAATATGTCGGGCAATTGAAAAACAGATGATTGCCTGACATAGATATACAAAAAGAGCCGCTTCCACGACTCTTTGCTAGCGGAGACGGCGGGATTCGAACCCGCGAGCCCCGGAGGGCTAACGCATTTCGAGTGCGCCCCGTTATGACCACTTCGATACGTCTCCAATATGTGTCAAACACCTGTTTAGTATAGCATATTTTTGTTATTTTGCAAGGGCAACATATTGTGATTTACATTGAAACATACTATACTAAAAAGGCAAGGTAATTGCAAAAAATAGGGAAAAAGGGTAATATTTTAAAAACATGATCATGTAATACGAAGGAATTGGAGGGCATGCAGGATGAAAAAAATCGGAATGTTGACGAGCGGCGGAGACTGCCAGGCATTAAATGCCGCAATGCGCGGTGTGGTAAAAGCCTTGAGCGAAAATGTGGACGAGTTAGAGATATATGGTTTTTTAAACGGATATAAGGGACTGATCTACGGCGATTACCGCCTTTTGACATCGGCGGATTTCTCGGGAATCCTCACCAAGGGCGGAACTATTTTAGGCTCCTCCAGACAGCCGTTTAAGCAGATGCGGGTACCGGATGCCAACGGCCTTGACAAAGTAGAAGCCATGAAGCAGACCTATTATAAGCTCAATCTGGACTGCCTGGTTATCTTAGGCGGAAACGGCACGCAGAAGACAGCCAACCTTCTGCGGGAGGAAGGGCTTAACATCATCCATCTGCCGAAGACCATCGACAATGATATCTATGGAACGGATGTAACCTTTGGATTTCAGAGTGCGATCAACATTGCGACGGATGCCATCGACTGCATCCATACAACTGCGGCTTCCCACAACCGCGTATTTATCGTGGAGGTTATGGGACACAAAGTCGGCTGGCTGACTTTGTATGCAGGAATTGCCGGAGGCGCGGATATCATTCTTTTGCCGGAGATCCCATATGATATCAACAAGGTGATCGAGGCCATCGAAAAGCGCACAAAAGCGGGCAAGGGATTTACGATATTAGCGGTTGCAGAGGGCGCGATCTCTAAAGAGGATGCAGCTCTTACCAAGAAGGAATACAAGGAAAAAGTGGCAAAACGCAAATATCCTTCGGTATCCTATCAGATTGCAGACCAGATTTTTAAGGCAATCGGTGTGGAAGTGCGTGTCACAGTTCCGGGACATACCCAGCGCGGCGGCAGCCCATGTCCATATGACAGAGTGCTCTGTACCAGACTCGGCTCTGCGGCGGCAAAGGCGATCATGGACGAGGACTACGGCTATATGATCGGTATGGTGGACGGCAAGACCAAGCGGATCCCGTTGGGTGAAGTTGCCGGAAAGCTTAAGACCGTTGACCCGGACAGCCAGATGATAAAAGAGGCCAAGAGAACCGGAATCAGTTTCGGGGATTAAATTGCTAGAGAGGAAAAAGCATGTCGTACCAAGCGTTATACCGGAAGTTCCGTCCACAGGAATTTTCCGATGTAAAAGGTCAGGACCATATTGTCACGACCTTGAAAAATCAGATTAAGGCGGACCGGATCGGTCACGCCTATCTGTTTTGTGGAACAAGAGGAACCGGAAAGACAACCATAGCAAAGATTTTTGCAAAAGCGGTAAACTGCGAGCACCCGGTGGACGGAAGTCCCTGTGGCGAATGTCCGACCTGCAAGGCGATTGCGGCGGGCTCATCTATGAATGTCATCGAGATAGATGCCGCATCCAACAACGGTGTGGACAACATCCGCCAGATACGCGAGGAAGTGGAGTACCGCCCCACGGAGGGAAAATACAAAGTATATATCATCGATGAGGTTCATATGCTCTCCATAGGAGCATTTAACGCACTGTTAAAGACGTTGGAGGAGCCGCCGGCGTATGTCATTTTTATTCTGGCGACGACGGAGGCGCACAAGATACCGATCACGATCTTATCCCGCTGTCAGAGATACGATTTCAGGCGGATCTCGATTGACACGATCGCAGACCGTCTGCGGGATCTGATGGAGCAGGAACACGTGCAGGTGGAGGAGCGGGCAATCCGCTATGTCGCGAAAGCGGGCGACGGCTCCATGCGAGACGCACTCAGCCTTCTTGACCAGTGTATCGCATTTTATCTGGGACAGGAACTGACCTACGATAAAGTATTAGAGACGCTGGGCGCGGTGGATACCGAGGTGTTCAGCCGTCTGCTGCGTCTGATCTTAGACAAAAATATTACCGGGGCGATCGGCATTGTGGACGAGATGGTCGTCGAGGGCCGCGAGCTGGGGCAGTTTGTCAACGATTTTACCTGGTATCTGCGCAATCTGTTACTGGTGCAGAGCTCGGATGGCATGGAGGATGTGCTGGACATTTCCACAGAGAATCTGGCGCTTCTGAAGGAAGAAGCACAGATGGTGGATGCGGACGTTCTGATGCGGTACATCCGTATTTTTTCGGAGTTGGGCAGTCAGGTAAAATATGCCGCACAGAAGCGTATTTTAATAGAAATTGCGGTGATCAAGCTGTGCAAGCCGGAGATGGAGAAGGACTACACATCGCTGGTGGACCGCATTGACAGCCTGGAGAAAAAGTTAGAAAAAGGTGTTGTGGTGGCGCAAAGCCCGGCTGCGGGCAGCAGTGCCATGCAGCAGGCAGCAGCCCCTGTCAAAAAAATGGAACTGCCGAAGGCGGTGCCGGAGGACATCAAGCAGGTGATCGCAAACTGGAGTGGGATTATATCCAGTCTGACCGGGGTGGCAAAGACCTATCTGAAGCGGGCAGTCCGGTCATTAGGACCGAACGATGCACTGCTTTTGGTGTTTGACGATCCGAATGCATTTGGCTATGTGGAGGAGAACCGGGCAGGGTGTCTCGACGATTTAAAAGCTGCAATTGCAGAACGACTTGAAAAAGACATCGATGTTCTGGTAAAATTAAACGACTCCGGTCATCCGGGTGAGGAAGTTTATCCGGATTTAGGACAGCTTATCCAGATGGATATTGAGGAAGAAGATTTTTAACAATTTCAGGAGGAACGAATTATGGCAAAAAGAGGTGGATTTCCGGGCGGTATGCCGGGAAATATGAATAACCTTATGAAACAGGCGCAGAAGATGCAGCGCCAGATGGAAGAGGCACAGAAGGAATTAGAAGAAAAAGAAGTGACAGCAACTGCCGGAGGCGGAGCTGTGGAGGTAACTGTATCCGGAAAGCATGAAGTAACCAAAGTAAAACTTTCCGAGGAAGTCGTAGACCCGGATGATATCGAGATGTTGGAGGATTTGATCATGGCAGCGACCAACGAGGCGTTCCGCCAGTTAGATGAGTTCTCTGCAAACTCCATGTCCAAGATTACAGGAGGTATGCCATCCCTGTTCTAAGGGAGGCACACCGGCACCGCGCGGATTAAAGCTTCGCTTTGAAGACTTCGTCCGCCGGATAGCCGCCCGCACATTTTTGCATTGCGCGCTGGATGCTGTCTGCGGAGGTACCCCAGTCCTTATCTTTGTTGCGGTAATCATTTTTTTCTACAAACCAGGAGACTTCTTTTTGCAGGCGGTCAAGATTGTCCTGCATCATGGCAAATACTTTTGGATAGAAGTCTTTTTTCTCGGCATCAGACAGTCTGGTCTCGGCAGCCTCTATCAGGTCGCCAAAGTGAGGCAGACAGAATCCCTTGCTCTCATCAAACATTTGACGAAATTCCCCATTCTTTTTATACAGATCAAAAAATGTATCCAGGTAACGACCGTAAATCTGGTGAAAATGGTTGCAGACATAACAGTCGGTGGTCTTTTTTGCAATCCAGGCACCAAGGCCGAGCGGTGTGGCGGGAGCGCCGGTGGTATCGGTGTGTTTCATGCGCCCGAACAGGCTGGATTTGCCCGGGGTAAAATGCGACAGCTCTGTGCCTAACTCCTGCTCTAATTTTTTTAGATGCGTGCTTAGGATCAGAGCGTTTCCAAGGCGGTTCCCGTAGTCGTACATCATTTTATAGTGATGACGGCAGAATCCGGTGGCGTCCGTCTGCATGCGGATGTCATCCTCCATATAAGCGGAACCTAAGATAAAGGAAACGGCGTGCTGTTCCGCCTCG